>DATNKA010000599.1:0-6891 GCA_035603655.1 Candidatus Acidiferrales bacterium
GCCCATTGCCGCGCAGCAGCGTCGCAAGGTTAATTGTCAATTGGACGGTATTCGTGGTGAGTACAGCAGTCGAAGGAAACCCCGGCAGATCGAGCTTGACGAGCGCGTTTTGGGTGGCCATTGCTGCAACTCCGAGCATTCCGACAGTTACCGCTATTGCACCATCGGGATTGGTGAAGGGACCAAGTGCGATGGCAAGCCCAAAGAATCCAGCCAGAAGTAGAGCATGCAGAATCAGCAAAGTCCGCAACGTTCTATGCGTCGCCTTGTTCGTAAATAACCACGTAACCGCGCTTAGTACACAGATGAAAACCGGAACTGACATCAACGGTCCTACCTGGCTAAAGCCACCGGTTATGTAATGGGAGGCCAGCACCACTAGGTTTCCCGTGATGTGCGCGACAAACAGCCCTCCAAGTGCCAGGAATCCAATGACATCGACCGTACCCGCCGTCATGCTCAAGACAGCCGCCAGCAGCCAGTCAACTTTAAGCTGCCGGGGCTGTCCCGCTGCGATTCCAGAGTCCTTTGCCATACGGATCAATTCCTAAGATTGCGGAGAATGCATTTCTTGGTCCTTTACCATTAGCGGTGTTGCGGCGACCGCCGCTCATAATATTGCTTGACCGGCATTCTCGATCTCTCACCCCGGCCGACGGCTGTAAGCGGACTTCAGACCGATCAATGCGCCGGCAATGCCGACGGCAACTCCCACAATCGTGTCGAGGAGACGCAGGATTGGCTGTTTCCACGCGTGATCCGGGCTTATCGCAGCAACAACCATCACGACAGCAGTCGTGATGCCCGTCGTAATTACGTCGTCCGGCCGATCGAGGATGGACATCGCGACCGCCCCGATCCCAATGAGCGCCGCCATTCCCCAGACCTGGGACGGAAAAAAGAGCAGGTAGACAAAGCAAAGGACGAAGCTCAACGAAGTTGCTACCATACGCGATAGAGCAGCGCCCGTACTTTGCTCGTAGCTGTAGCGATACACAAATATGGTGGCAACCACGGCCCACATGCCTCCTAGAAGATCGTCGTCTCTGGAGACCGGGAACACGTGAGCAAGCAAGTGCGTGATCAGCCAGTAGCTGATCACGCACAATATCGACAGCGCGATGGCATGAAGGACGACGGTGCCCTTCTGAGCCGGAACACGCGTCAGCTTTTCCTGTTGAGCCATGACGGTTGCACCTGTCGCGAAAGGAGTGATTCAGGCCACTTTCTCTGCCTGAATCGGCCCTCTTTTGTATTCCGGCGTATAGACATGTTGACGAATGAAGGCGACCATGTCCGTCGGCCGCTCGACGCGGGCAAGCCCAGAGTCGAAAACGAGCTTTGCAACGCGCGCTGCGGTCTGGATCTCGGTCTCCAGAATGTTCGACTGCAGCGGGTAAAGGAGACCTTGCTTGAGCAAATCGGACGGCACCTGGTCCGCTACGGCCTGCCCGGCTTCGATGAACATCTCGTCTGTGACGCGCTTCGCCTGAGTCGCGAAGATCGCCATACCGACCGCCGGGAATATGTAAAAGTTGTTTGCTTGTCCCGGCAGAAATGTCTTTCCGTCGTAGCGCACCGGTTCGAACTGCACGCCGGCCGCATAGATCGCTTTGCCCTTCGACCAGGTATAGGCTTGTTCAGGCGTGCATTCGGCATGCTCGGTCGGGTTGGAGAGCGCGAGGATCACGGGACGCTCATTGATCCGCGCCATACTTTCTACAACCTTCTGGTTGAAGGCGCCCCCAACCGTGCTCACACCGATGATCGTAGTCGGCTTGATACTCTCGATAGCAGCGACGAAATCCCGAGTCGGCGCATGCTGGTGTGCATACGGCTTTTGGAAATCGACAAGGTCAATGCGGGTCGACTCCAGAAGGCCGTTGATGTCGAACATGTAAATTCGTGCCTGCGCTTCCTTTAGGGACACGCCTTGTGCAACGAGCGCAGAACAAAGCAGGTCGGCAAGACCAATACCGGCTGAGCCCGCGCCAAGGAACAGGTATTTTTCATCTTTCAGCTTCGTGCCCTTGAGCTTGGTCGCATTGATCATCCCAGCGAGAGTGATCCCAGCCGTGCCTTGCACGTCGTCGTTGTAGACGCAGTACTTGTCGCGGTAGCGTTGGAGGAGGTGCACGGCGTCCACGCCGGTCCAGTCCTCAAAGTGAATGCAGCATTTCGGAAACACCTCCTGCACCGCCTCGACGAACTCATCGACAAAAGAAAACAGATCCTCAGTCGACGGGCGCGTCTTCCGCATACCCAAATACAGGGGATCACGCAGGTATTGCTCATTGTTAGTGCCAGCATCGAGGTACATGGGGAGTAGGTATTGCGGCGGCACTCCGGCGCAGGCGGTGTACAACTGCAACTTTCCGATGGGGATGCCCGCTCCATTTGCTCCAAGATCTCCGAGGCCGAGGATGCGGCCGGCGTCCGTGACACAAATGAACCGGACATCTTTCTGTGGCCAATTTCTCAAGATCTCCTTTACTTTTCCACGGCGTGTGATTGAGAGATACATGCCGCGGGCCTGGCGGTAAATATGGCCAAACTTGAGGCAGGCTTCCCCGATGGTCGGGTCGTAAACGATCGGCAGAAAGCGGGCCGGGTCGGACATGACCGTCCGATAGAAGAGCGTTTCATTGTGGTCGAGCAGATTGATCAGGTAAATGTAGCGATCGATGTCGGTGCTCTTGTGGCCCAGTTGCATCATCACCCGGCTGATTTGTTGATCTTCTGTTTCGGTTACGTCCGGCACGAGGCCAGTGATTCCTAGCGCCTGCCTTTCGGCCTCGGTGAAAGCGGTTGACTTGTTGAGTGTTGGGTCCTGGAGTAATTCCATTCCGCGTTTATTGGTGTTCATGTATTTTCCTTCCTGTTCTGAATGTTCTGCGTCCTGCTATTTGTGCCGAATAGGATTGCGATTTCAGCTGGCCCTTGCCACGTACGGGCGGACCATCTTAGCTGGATCGACAACCCGGTCGAACTCCTCTTCCGTTACGAATCCCAACTTGAGAGCGGCTTGCTTAAGGGTCAGGTCGTTGTCCAGCGCATAGTGCGCAATTTTCGAAGATTTGTCATAACCAATGACGGGCGAAAGCGCCGTCACCAACATCAGAGAGCGGTCCACGTATTCCTTGATCTTTCTCAAATTTGGCTTCGTGCCTTCGACCAGGAATTTGCGGAAGTTGGTGCACCCGTCGGCCATGATCGTGACCGAGTGAGTGATGTTGAAGATGATCAGCGGCTTGTAAACGTTCATTTCCAGGTAGCCGCCGGCGCCGCCGAAACCGACTGCGACGTCGTTTGCCATCGCCTGCACCGCGATCATAGTAAGCGCCTCGGCCTGAGTGGGGTTCACTTTGCCTGGCATGATGGAAGAGCCCGGTTCGTTTGCGGGGATCACCAACTCGGCGAAACCGGCACGCGGACCGCACGACATGAGCCGGATGTCATTCGCGATCTTATAAAGAGAGACCGCGAGTGTGCGTAGTGAGCCGGAGAGTTGTACAAGAGCATCATGCGCGCCTTGCACGGTGAACTTGTTTGGCGCGCTACTGAATGGCAACGTCGTCAGCTTCGCAATTTCGGCAGTCGCCGCGTCGCCAAATCCCGGAGCCGCGTTAAGACCCGTTCCGACCGCGGTACCCCCAAGTGCTAGTTGGTATACATCCTTCAGCGCATGCTCGAGTCGATCCGAATTATCGCTAAGCATGCCCACGTAACCAGACCACTCTTCGCCGAGAGTGATTGGAGTAGCATCCTGCATGTGGGTACGGCCGATCTTAACTATGTCCTTCCACTCGTCAGCTTTCGCCGCGATGGCATCGCCCAGTGCTTTCACTGCCGGGAGTAGTCGTTGTTTCACATTGACAGCGGCCGCAATGTTCATCGCCGAGGGAAAAGAATCGTTGGAGGACTGCGACATATTGACGTGGTCGTTGGGATGAACCGGTGTCTTGCTGCCCAGCGCCGTGCCGGCGAGTTGACAGCAGCGGTTGGAGATCACCTCATTTACGTTCATGTTGAATTGCGTGCCACTCCCCGTCATCCACACATGCAGAGGGAACATGTCCTCGTGGCTGCCGGCGAGAATCTCATCACAGGTTTGAACAATTAGTCTGTGCCGCTTGTCGTCGAGCCGGCTGCCTGCGTAATTCGCATTTGCCGCCGCCTTCTTCAAGGTGGCGTACGCGGCAATCATTTCCCGCGGGATGAGATCGTGTCCGATACTGAAATGTTCGAGTGAACGCTGCGTTTGCGCTCCCCATAGTTTGTTGCCCGGAACATTGACTTCGCCGAGACTATCTGTTTCTTTGCGAAAGCCTATAACCGTCACATTGCTGATTGCAGCCATTGTTTCCTCATTCCTGCCCATTTTTGTCTAGTCACGGTGGCCGTCAGAACTGCGGGCCGCGCCGTTTACCCGCTCACACTTGGTGCGAGTCGTTGCGGTGTGCGGTGTGACGAGTGAGCACTGTGTCGTTCACCGAAGTGCACGCGCTAGTCCAATCGATGGTCAAGCAGAAGCTTAGCGCTATCGCTGTCACATGAATGGGTTGCACAGAACTGAGGACACAGGGACGGAATTTCCCGGCGGTTGATATGTTGTTGGGTCGTCTCTGGTGTCGGCGTCGCGACATACGTTCTAGGTTCCTAGTGCGGCTCCGACGAGCACGGGGATGCACTTCGACGATCATCGCTGCTTTGTTCGTTTGCTGATTGCTCTGCCAATGGCCGCCTTCTGCTGCATACGAAGATGGCGATGCCCGCCATGCATCGGGTCTAAACGGAGCATGAGAGCAATCCTTCGGCACCCACGAGGCGAAGGAGTGAGCTGTTTTCGCGGATGCAGTGAGCTGCTGTCGCGATGGGAAGGCAAATTGCCTAGAGATCAAACGTGGCGGGAAAACTACAACACGTATTTGAGTCGATCTTCGGTTGCTGGCACCGCAAACTCAGTCGACCATTCACTCTTTCTGGGTGGACATACGAAGTATGCCTCGATTGTGGAAAACAGTTTCCGTATGTTCGCGCTGATCTTGGTCATCTTTATCCATGCCGGAAAACAACGATTTAAAGGACGTCAATTCGAGATTGAAGAGGATTTATGTTAGAGGAGATTTTTCAGCTGACGCATCTTTTGGTGATCTTCTTTATCGCCCTAATTGTGTTCGGACCAAAGAGGCTTCCGGAATTAGGCAAGGGGATTGGCGCTGGTATTCGTGCGCTGAAGCAGGGCGTGAAAGATCCGCCTTCCGAAGAGCCTAAGTGTTCGAATGTGAATAGGGTCCTCATGATGGCCTGTGATTACCCTGCTTGGCTACCGTTTGGCGCGACCAAAGCGACGACCTGAGCAAGGGTCGTGCTTTCGCGGAGGTTTCAGAATTGACTCACATCCTCATATCGATGTTAGGTCTGTGGCTTCTTTTCTTGATACTGCGATCGATGATTCGAATTGCACTGATGAATCGTCACTATCGTGACTTTTTTGCGGAGTTCACTGGCCTTGTAGTCTACAGGTCGGTTGCTCTGCGGCTGGGCCGTAACCGAGACGCCGGAGCCTTGCATCGGGTCCTGCTTTGGGTTTTTCCCGCCTACATCCTCTCCTTGATTATTGTGTACTTTGTGGGGGCGATGATTGCCTTCACGTTTTTGTATTGGGGGACACACGCCGTCAATACGTGGCACCTGGCGTTTCTCGCTTCTGGGTCAGCACTGAATACCCTTGGCTTTGCGACACCAGCGAGTGTCGCCGGCCAATGGCTGGCGGTTCCCGAAGGCGCGTTGGGGCTTGGCATCGTGGTGTTCCTCTTCACATTCGTTCCCGGATATCAAGTGGTAATTCGGGCGCGCGAGGACAAGACGTCGTGGCTGTATACCCGTATCGGGGATCAGCCCACTGGAGTTGCATTGCTCGAATGGTGCCAGCGAGCAGGCATCGCCGGCGATATGAGAAGCGTGTGGGAGGATTGGGAAGACTGGTTCCGAATGCTTGCCGATACGCACTCAGTGCTGCCGATGCTCACCTTGTCACCTTCCGTCCAGGCTGGGCAGTCGTGGGTCTTGGCAGCAGCAGCAGTACTGGACGCGGCCGCTCTTGCAGCTTCATCGAGCGAAACTAAAGATGCGGAATCCGCTAAGATCTGCGTCCGCACTGGAACACGGGCGTTCCTGGCGATCGCCGACGCGCTTGGGCGAGCGTGCCCCAACCACCAGCGGATGGCTCGTCCACTGAGAGAACGCTCTGGAACTGCGCGGGCTTGCATCTGCTTTGCAGGAAGGCCGTTGAGGTCGGAAGTCGACCAGGAGACCAAATGGGAAGAGTTCTCATCGTTGCGAAAGCAGTATGAAGAGGCCTTGTTCTTCGTTGCCGGACGAACGTTTGCATCGCTGGACGGAATTCTGCTCGAGACGATAGAGCGCTAGAGCGTTCTGCATTGGTTTGATGCTTGGCGCTAAACGCCTGTGGCCACGATCCACGGCAAAACGAGCCCTGCCAGAAATCCGAGAAATGTCTCGACGAATGGCGGTAGTTTCAATCTGATGGCGTCAGTCTCCTAGACAACCTTCCTGTTCAGCTCCCGGGCGCAGTGGTGTTGGAAGGTGCGCCAACGCTGGTTACCGACCCTCTTACGCATGAGACTTCGCAGTCTGGCGCGCGCCCGTGCGATGCGAGCTTTCACTGTGCCTTCAGCAACTCCCAAAATATCGGCCTCTTCGCGAATGGTTAGGCCATCCAGGTGGCGGAGTTGAAATGCTCTGCGCAGAATAGGCGAGAGTTGTCGCGTCAACTGCAAAACATTGTCAGCGAGATCTGATTTAAGACATTGCTCTGCAGGGCTTGGCCTATGGTCGGGCAATAGTTCCGCAAGCGCATAGCTTTCC
>DATNKA010000600.1:0-4821 GCA_035603655.1 Candidatus Acidiferrales bacterium
AGCCAAACGGATTCCGATTTCCTGCACGCGCCGTTTCACGCTGTAGGAGAGCACGCTGTAGATTCCGATCGCCGCCAACAGCAGCGCGAGCCCGGCGAACGCTCCCAGTAGCAGCATGTTGAATCGCTGTTGTGACATCGAATTGGTGACGAGTTCATCCATGGTGAGAATGTCGCGCACTGGAATTCCGCGATCGACCTCGTGCACCGCGTTTGCCACGGCAGAGACAAGGATTGTGGGGTTGGTAGCAGAGCGAACAACCAGAGTCATGGGGAAAGAATTCCAGCCTCCCGTCGCGGGCGCCGAAGCCTGGCCTAAAGGGATGTACAGAGTTGTGGAAGGACGAGCCTGGTCCAAACCATCGAGCTTGACGTCACCCACAACTCCCACGACCTCGCGAGCAACATCCGGGAAAAAAGTCAGGGTGAGGCGCTTTCCAATCGGATCTTCACCCGGCCAGAAATGCTGGGCCATAGACTCGCTGATGAGGATGGCCGCCGGCCTCCCGGCGATGTCCGTATCACCGAAATCGCGGCCACGCACGATGGGGATACGCATGGCGCTCATGTAACCGGGACTAATGAGACGCACGTCGACTTCTGGCTGCTCGGACATCGCCAGAACCGGACGTCCCTCGATCGCAATGGGCTGGTGTGATCCGTTTCCGTTTAACGGGATGTCGTCAATGACCCCGGCAGATTCGACGCCAGGCAACGTGCGGACCCGCTGCAGCACTCGTTCGAAGAAGCTGATCTGCTGTATAGGCAGCGGGAACCTGGCCCCCGAGACTGCAGCGGTCATGGTAAGAACACCGTGAGTCTCAAACCCTGGGTTCACACCACGGAGTTGCTGGAAACTTCGGATCATCAACCCGGCGCCTATCAGCAAGACAAGCGAGAGTGCGACCTCGGCTACCACCAGTACGCTGCGAGTGCGGTGGCCGCCGGAGTCTGAATCGGTTCGACCCAATCCTTCTTTGAGTGCTTGGTTGACGTCCCCTCTGGTCAAGCGCAGAGCGGGCAGAACTCCGGCGATGATGCCGGTGAGTATGGAGATGATCGCCGTGAAGCCTAAGACACGTACGTCAAGCCCAACGTCGACCGAGCGCGGCAACTTGTCTCCCAGGAACGCCATGATCAGGCGAACGCCAAAGTGAGCGTAGGCCGAGCCGATGGCACCTCCTGCAAGTGCGAGCAGCACCGTCTCAGCCAGGATTTGCCGGAACACACGTGCCGAGGATGCACCTAGTGCGGTTCGGATAGCGATCTCTTTCCGCCGGCTCAACGTCTTCGCCAGCGCAAGATTGGCAACATTGACGCAAGCGATAAGCAGAACGAAGGCCACGGCTCCCAGCAGAACCAACAGCGCCGGTCGTACATCACTCACCAGATCGTAGTGCAAGGGCACGACGACAGCGCCCCATCCCCGGTCGTCGTCGGGATACAACTGCTCCAGGCGGCTGGAGATGGTATTCATCGCGGCCTGGGCTTGCTTCAGAGCAACGCCGGACTTAAGGCGCGCGACGACGGAATAGTGATGCTCTCCCCGGACCGCGCGTTCCTCGTCTGTCCAAGCCATCGGCGTCCAGACTTGGGCAAAGTCCGGATAGCGAAATGAGCGCGGCATGACACCAGCAACGAAAAAACTCTGACCGTCGATGTTGAGGTTGTGGCCGACGATCTCAACATTCGAGCCGAAATGCTCCTGCCAAAATCGAAAACTAAGAACCACCACGTTGGAGCGGCCCGGCTGATCCTCCTGCGGTGAAAAGACGTGACCCAGCATGGGTTGAACGCCCAGGGTCGCAAAAAAATTGGACGATACCGCGCTGGCGTCTACCTGCTCCGGGTTCTCCCCTCCCGTCAGCGTGAGGCCGTGGTAGGTATAAATGGCCATGTTCTCGAAAACCTGGTTCTGACTTTGCCAGTCCAGGTAGTTCGCAGCGGAAACCGCGAATGTGGTCATTCCAGGAAAACTCTTTGCCGGGGGGACATGCCAAACATGGACCAGGCGGTCTGGTTCTCTGAATGCCAGTGGACGCAGTAATGCACCGTTCACGACGCTGAAGATTGCGGTATTCGCTCCAATTCCAAGCGCCAAAGTGACTACAGCAATGGCAGTGAAGCCGGGACTCTTGCGCAGTTGGCGAATCGCATAGCGTAGGTCTTGGATCAATCCGGTCATGCGTGCACATCCGCCATCAGCTTTTTCAGATCTTCCTCCGCAACTACCTTGCCGTCGAACAGATGAACTTCGCGCTGCGCATGTTTGGCGAAGCGCGGATCGTGCGTCACCATGCAGATCGTCGCCCCCTCACGGTGCAGGTTCTGCAGCAGTTCCATCACGGCCTCGCCGTTTCGCGAGTCGAGATTTCCGGTAGGTTCGTCAGCCAGCAGGATGGAGGGTTTCCCCGCAAGAGCACGCGCCACGGCCACACGCTGCTGCTGGCCTCCGGAAAGCTGCGATGGATAGTGTCGGATGCGGTGTGCCATACCCACGCGTTCCAGCGCCTCCATCACCCGCTTCTTCCGGTCGGGAGCAGGCATCCGCTGCCGGTAGGTGAGCGGCAGTTCGACGTTTTCATACACGGTCAGGTCGCCGATCAGGTTGAAACTCTGGAAGATGAATCCGATCTCCTGGTTCCGAATGCGTGAGCGTTCGGCAAAATCGAGGTTCTCGACCGTCTTTCCGTTCAGCGAATACTTTCCTTCCGTCGGAGTATCCAGCAGGCCGATGATGGACAGCAACGTCGACTTGCCACATCCCGACGGCCCCGACATGGCCACGTACTCTCCTTTATTAATGCAGAGGTGCACTCCAGAGAGCGCGTGAGTTTCGATTTCGTCGGTATAAAAGACTTTGGTCATATCCTGAATCTGGATCAGTGGCTGCCCGGCTTCCGTCATAAATATCTGCCTCGAATTCGTGGTGTAGGTTCTCAGTCCAGCCGGATGCGATCCGTCTTGTCCCAGCGCGACATGTCGGAAAGAATCACTGTGTCGCCTTCGTGAAGCCCCTCAAAAATTTGAATTGAATTCACCGATTCGCGTCCCACCTTGATCGGGACGCGAGCGGCCTCTTTGCCGTCCGTGTCGAGCCTGAATAGGCTGATGGTGCTGTTCTCCTGTCCGAATGCAGGCCGTCCCACATAAAGCACATTGTCCAGCCGCTCTAGGTCGATGGTTCCGTCGACGCTGAGATCGGGCCGGGCTCCTCTTGGGAGGTCACCTGTTAGTTTGACGTCCACGGTCACGGTTCCGTTTTGTACTGCCGGGTCGACCCGCACCACCGTGCCGCTGATGACGCCGTTGTGGGTGTCGATTGATGCGGGCTCGCCAAATTGCACATCGCGCGCCTGCGTTTCCGCGATCTTCAGTGCAGCCATCAGATGTTCTGGCTGCACCACTTTGGCCAGCATAGTTCCGGGTTGAACGTGCTGGCCTACCTGCATCGGGAGATCGACTAACACCCCAGTGATGCCGGCTCGAACTCTGAGCGCATCGAGTTGCTTTTGCTTCAGTGCGGCCAGAGTGCGCGCCTGGTCCACCTTCGCCTGCTCCTGCGCGAGCTGAGTCTCGACGGCTTTCTTGTTGATCGCCAGTCTTTGCCCTTCGAGATCATTCCTAGTGGTGAGTTCGTCCGCTTTGCCCTTGGACGACTTGTAGGCCAGACCTGAAATCACGCCGAGGTCGTAAAGCGCCTTGTCTGTGTCGGCCTGTCGTTGCGCCTGGCTGTAATCCGCATTCACGGTCGCGGCACCGGCCTTCTGAGTCATGAGGTCGCTGTCGAGCCGAACGCGGAGGCTTTGATATTCCGCTTCCGCCGCCTTCAATTGAAGCTGCGCATCAACCGCCGCTTGCTCGACCTGCGAATTGCTCATCTCGAGCAGAATGGTGTCAGCCTGCACCTGGGTGCCCGGCAGCACGCGAATACGCACTACCGTCGCCTCGGTTTCGGCCGGAATCTGCCGAACCGCTTCCTGCACCGGCATCAGTGATCCCGGTCCCCGGACCTGCCGCAACATGGAACCTCGTTTCACGACGTCCGTCCACACCGTACCGCGCTCGACGGAGGGAGCTGCCGGTTTGAGCCTCATCACCCCAATCGACACCGCCGCAACCACCACGGCTCCTACCCCAAAGAGAACCATCTGGCGGCGACGTTGCTGGAGTTTGAATTCAGGACGAGCGATGTCCATATACTTCGCTCGTGAGCAAGTGGTGCACCAACTTGCAGGGGGACCAAGTGGTGAAAAACACGGAAGATACATGCGCGCCAACAGTGCCGCGGCGGCCTGCAGTGTCCATTCCCGGATGAGGGTGTCCATGACCGAACAACCTTGATCAGCGCTGTCAGGTTTTGTCTAGAGCCGCAAACCAGACATCTTTATCCTGGTTTGCAATCACGAAAACTGGTGTTCTTCACTTTTGCCCCCGGCGACGGACAACTCTGAAGCAATGAGCGAAAACGGGGCCCACGACTCGGCAGAGAAGGCGGCTTCTGACAGGCAGCACGTTCGAATAGGTCGGTCTTGGAGCGATGTTCATTAGGGACGCCCACTTCGCCAATGGAAGTAGTCGGTTACGCGACTTTTCCACGATCTCATACCAAACCGTATCGTCTGCTGTCTGTTTCGGGCCGACTTCCTTTCTTTATCGGGGATAGAATCTTTGTCTCTTGCAAACCCGCGCATCTGCTCACCATTGATCAATTTCGACGATGATCCAGAGACTAGTGTGGCATCAGGTATTTACGAGAAAGCGGTATTAGATCGCTGCTCCAGTTCTTGAGTCTACAGGGTGGTTCACTGCCTGACTGACC
>DATNKA010000601.1:0-2458 GCA_035603655.1 Candidatus Acidiferrales bacterium
TTATGCCCGCATCATTTTGAGTTTGATTTTCTTGCTCATAGCTCGCAAGGAAGTGCATTTTGTCGTGAATAATCGGGCCGCCCACTGTGGCACCCCACTGTAAACGGTCGAAGTCCGGATTCAGTCCAGTTAGCCCGTTTGAAGCATCCCAATCGCCCGGCCGTCCGTAGATGAATGCGCTTCCATGAAAATCGTTCGTGCCGCTCTTGGTCACCACGTTGATGACTCCGGCGGGCGACCGGCCGAACTCTGCGGAGAAATTGTTCGTGATGACCTGGACGTCGTCCACGACGGAAAGATTAAAGGTGCCGTTTGCTCCCGATAGGTCGCCAGGAAGAGTGCGGATTTCGCGCAACTGATTCGTCATGCCATCCGCAAGAATCGTCAACTGGCGCTCGCCCTGGCCATTGAAGGTCAGGCCGCCGGTACCTTGGTCGAGGCTCACAGCACCGGGAGCGAGTTGCGCTAAGGTAAAGAAGTTCCGGCCGTTCAACGGGAGGTCGTTCACCTGTGCCGTGTCGACGGTTTGATCGATCTCCGTCTTGTCGGTTTCCACGATAGGTGCTTCGGAAGCGACGGTGACCTTTTGCTCGACCCCTCCCGGCTTCAGCGTGAAATTTAGAACCGGCTGCGAATTCGATAGAAACGTCAGGCCGGTCAATGTCTGGGTGCCAAATCCCTTCGCCGATACGGTGAGCTCGTAAACTCCCTGCGGGGGCAATGCGGAGAGAATGTAGTGCCCCTTGCTATCCGTCGTCTGCTCGCGCGTCGCGCCCAAGCTGACGTCTTTCGCCGTCACGGTAGCGCCCACTACCACAGCCCCCAAGGAATCTTGCACCGTCCCCTGCAGTACGAAGCTCGTCCCCGCCTGCCCGTGCGCTGCAGGCACTCCCAGCAGCGCAAACAGCAGAACCCCTACGAAAATTGCAAGCTCGTAAAACAAAATCCTCATGGTCGATTTCATGTCAATACCCCGGGGACATCCGGCTGGAAGAGGTCTGGCACCAGGGCGATGTCACCGCACTTATATAAAAGCGTTTACCCAACTGTCAAGAAAATTCTGTATGCACAAAGTAGACAAATGATCTACACATTTGCATTCCGTTGGTATCGCAGTTTTGATGGCTTCCCGAAGACGGACAGACGGTAGGTGTTTCTGATTCGCGAGCCGCAGTCGATTCGCTCATCTTTTTTCCATTCGCAATTTCCATAAGAAATTTTCCGGCTCCCACTCTTGCAAAATTGCCATCCATTACCCTCAAAGTCGAGAGCCATCGAGATCGCATCGGACAGCTCTCTGGCATGAGCCAACCTTCTCTACTTACCCATAGACCGCGCCACAAAAGCCGCTCTGATGGTCCTTCCCAGGTCAGTCTCGCGGTTGCTTAAGCTGCATGTTAGTGGCACGTGGGAAGGAAGGCCTTCGCCAATCCGTCAATGACGCTATGAATGTCGTGGAACGAGGGTTTCGAAGGACCAATCGGGGCACCGCGACTCAAACCTGAACTCGAATACGGATCGTGTGGGAGCGATACGAACTCGGATTTCCTTCATTTCCGGCAACTACAAGCAGCAGGATGCAGGGGCCTCTATTTGCCCGATCTGTTTTCTTTGTTTCCCTATCGCCACCCCGACGAAATCCGGAACCTGACCGTCTTTAGTGCGACAGTTTGCGTTACGAGTTCCGGGCTGCGGCCCGTGTGCCGCCCTCTTTTCGGGCCGCTCACTTCCGTGGATCTCTTTGGAAATTCGCGCCTTCGGGTGGGCGGCGGCATATGCGGCCGTTGCCGCCTTTGTAGCAGAACCAGTGAAATTGCATTCGGTTCGCCTCATTTGGCCGAATTTTCTGGACAGCTGGTCGCGTTCTCAGTTTTGTTTTTCCTTTGGTGCACTCTGTATTTCAGTATTAAGCAGTGGCAGCAGGCGACGCACGCGAGAGAGCAGTTGGCCCATGACAGAAAAAGACTAGTTCAGGCTGCCGTGTCGCTGCCGACGGGATTGCCTTCGCCCGTGCTGGCCTTGCCACCCGCCGCCCCTCGAATTTGGCCCGGGGGTGCTTACGTCCTCGGATCCGCCGCTGCAAACCGAAACTTCGCGGGGTAGATCGCAGAGGGAGCTAAGACGGCGATATTTATCGTGTATGGTCTCGCTCCCGAGCATGAGTGCAATAGGCTGGAAGACTTCTCGCATCAATCCTTCGTTCTTAGATGTCGTTCTGTCCAGTCGAAGCATCTTGTGCCCACAGTCGAAACTGAAACGCGATCCGGTCCGTTTACTCGCGGACCGCAAGATGCAGATTTTCATTCAGGACATCAAGAACGGAGCGAACATCTTCGAGCGTGTTATACAAATGAAACGATACGCGCAGACCATCCATTCGATTCGAAGCGACGATGTTTCGCGTCGCTAGTTTTTTTACCGCGGCATCCGAGTCCTTCATTTGCAGCACGACCAGCGG
>DATNKA010000602.1:0-6021 GCA_035603655.1 Candidatus Acidiferrales bacterium
AACGGGTGAATGGCTTCGAATTGATAATGGTCAAGAGCTATGCTTACCAGAGGCGGAAGGGTCGATTCATGCAGAAACTTTTCCCAATCCGCAAGACACGGCTCGACCTCTCCCGGAGGTGGAGGGATGTAGGAAGCCGTAGCGACCGTGCTGCCAGGCTTGCCAATCCAATTCTGAATCTTGCGAAAACGTCCGGGCGCTGCTTGATGCCCCTGAACCCCCGTCATGAGTTTTTCATGCAACTCGCGGGTGAGCCTGACACAAAGGGGAAGTTTCTTGAGGCGCGAGATTCCGTGCTCGAGAGCGACTACGTAATTGCCGACTTCCCGAAGATCCTCGGGACTGCGATCCACGATCGCTCCCGCCTCAGCGGCAAGCAACTCACCAAGGGTAGCCTGTGTGCCTTCCATCTTGCTCGATAGAACGGCTTCACGCTGTACGAAGGGCCGGATCAAAATATGAGGATTGAGAAGGCGACCACCCTCGCCCGCTAGTCTTCCGACTAGTCGGTCTGCATCCGAGAGTGCCCCAATCAGCCGCGGTGTCCAGTTCAGTTCAGGAGGCAGGGGCGCAGGCACAAAGGCCGAATAACTGCCCCGCGAAACTTTCCGGCCGGGAATGCTAGTAGCGTGAGCCACATCCACCTTCTTAGGGTCGAAAATAGGGTTCCGCGCTATTTTCACAATCTATGATAATCGATAATAGCGAGATTTGCCATTTGCACGGGTGAAAGCACCCCAGTGATCCACAACGATGCTCGCACTTCAGGGTTGGCCCATTACCGAGAAAGTGACCTTCAATTTCTCCTCACGAGTGACGGGCGATAGAAGCCGATGCACCCTAGATTCCGGTCTTATGAGCGTACGGAATAACCTGCCGACGAGAAGTCATTGGACAGCAGCTTTCTCCAGCGCTACTGAGAGCCAAAAGCAGCGGCTCTGAACTGTCATTGCTGGAGGCTCTCATGGCGCATTTGGGTCGAATCAAACTTCCCTCCCCGACCCGGCTAGCGGCCTCTTCAGCGGCAGAGGCCATTTTGGCGCTTGCTCAGCTAGCCGATGAGTCCGCATCAACCGTCCATGCGGGAGGTAGTGTTGCTATTGCAACTTCGCGTACTCAGCTCTGACTTGTTTCAGAATCGGGATTTCCGGATCAGCATTTTTCCAGAGCGTCAGGAAATCGTCGTATGCAAATTTCGCATTCGTCCGGTCACCAGCCATGAGATATGCCCGTGCCAGTTGCACCGGGGCGAGCGCGCCGATCGGATCGCTGACCACAATTCCGCGATGCTCTCGAATCCTCCGGAATTCGGCGACGGCTTCCACTCCGCGGTGCGCCGCAAGATAGGCTTCGCCTCGAACGTAGCTCGGATACAGATTTCCGAACAATCCGCCGAAACTGCTACGGTGCGAGCCAAGTTCATAGGGAGCCGCAGGCTGCAACAATGCAAGCGCTTTCGATGGCTGGTCCTGGTTCAGGGCGATCATGGCTCGCAGAGCAGGCAGATAACTGAATCGCACCGACGTGTCTTCGGGAAATCGTTTCTCCAGATCTGCAGCCAGGGTTGAAGACTGCGAGGTATCTCCAGCGATCGCGAGCGCCAGTCCCGCGCCGTACGCTACTTCGCGGTTATTCGACAATAGCAGCGCCGCGTTGGCGCGCTCGCGGGCAGCAACTGCGTTTCCGAAGAAGGCTTCTCGGAGGGCGGCGCCTGCCTCAAACACGCCCGCTCTTTCGCGATGCGCCGCCTGTTGAGCTGCATCCACTGCACTGCGCGACACTTGCCTCGCCTGTTGCAAGTGCCCGGTATATGCCAGGGCAAACGCCTCGTGGTTCGCTATGCGGGCCTCTCCCCCTGGGTCGGACTTGGCCACACTGACTTCGCGCTCCATTCCGCCAGCGTCCCCTTTGAGAAATGCCATATCGTATCGCAGTGCCGTAAATTGAGGGCTATCCAGTTTTCGCGCGGTGCCCATGGCGATGGCATGCTCGGCATCATCCATGCGTTCCAGCGCAATGTAATCGCCGGCAAGAACGGCGTAAGGGAAAATAGAATCCGGATCGATCTCCATCACCTTTTGCGATTCCTCAATCGACTTCTCATACCTGCCGGACGCGAGATAGATAAATCCTGCCAGGAAAGTGTGCGGCAGTCTCTCCCGAGGATAGGTCTGCACCCACAAACCGCAGGTCTGTTCCGCCTTCTCCAGATTCCCCGTAGCCCGCCCGTCGTAGTAAGCCAGGATAAAAAACTTCTCCGCGTCGCTGGCGCGCTCCCGTAGTTCGTAAGCCCTTCTGGTGTTTTCCGCTCCCAGGGCCGACTCGCCGCCGTCCCCATACATAAGCCCCAAGGCCGCATAGGCGCTGGCGAATTTTGGATCGAGATCAACGGCGCGTTTGAAAAACGGGATGGCCGCTCCAGATCCTTTCGACCACGCAACTCGCCATCCTGCGCTATAGGCTTTCAGAGCTTCCATGGAAGAGGTTGTCGCATCGGCGAGCGGCGTGTTGTATTTCTGAACCGTGGTCAACGATTCGCCCACCCGACTCCGGAACTTGCTGGCAATCTCTCCAAGGGCGTTCAGTACATCTTCTTTTCTCGCCGCTTGAACCTGTTCTTCCACCAGCACGTTGCCCGTGTGGCAGTCCTTCGCGCGCAACCCGACAACATATTGGCTTCCAAGACCGCTGATCGTGGCGTCCAATACTGCGGCGCTGCCGGTGCGTTCACATACGTCGCGCGCAATCGCCGGCGTCAAACGAGCATCCGATGGCTGGCCCATCAGGCGGAGTTCTGTCTGCATGCGCTCTTCTGAGATAAGGCTTAAAAACGGCGACTGCTCGAGCTGCACCGCCAAGCCCTGCCGCAAGGTTCCGTCAAACACCGGATCGCCCGTCGTGTTCGCGAAGTCCGCGAGAACGATCGTGTCTTTATCGGTAAGCTTGGGCGGCGGACGATGGAGATACAAATATCCGCCAATACACACGACCAACGCCGCCGAAACTGCAAGAACAACCGATATCCCGCGTTTCTTCGTACGGCCCGAGATTCCAGAGGCGGCTGTCGCCGGGAGTTCCGCCGACTCCGTGTCGCGCCTCAGCCGTCGGAGATCTGCCCGGATTTCCGAGGCGTGCTGGTAGCGAAGATTCAGGTCTTTCTCCAGACATTTGCCAATGATCCTCTCCAGTTCGGCCGGCAGATCAGCATTCAATCGCACGGCAGGAACTGGCGCGCGGTTCAGAATGGCGTCAAAAATCAATCCTGTACTCTCGCCGCGGAACGGCAGCGTTCCAGTTGAGGCTTCGTAGAGCACGACGCCGAACGAGAACAGATCGGAGCGGGAGTCCAGTTCCTTTCCGCGCACTTGCTCCGGTGACATATATGAGACTGTGCCGACCGCGGTGCCCGGATCGGTAAGAGATTCCTCCAAAGTCGAGGCGCTCATGTTCATGCCTTCGTCTTTGAGGGAAAGTTTGGCCAGCCCAAAATCGAGGACCTTGGCATGTCCGCTCTTGGTCACAAAGATATTCGCGGTCTTGATGTCGCGGTGCACGATTCCGGCGGTGTGAGCGGCGTCAAGAGCGTCCGCTATCTCAACCCCCAGCGAAAGAATTGGCTCAGTCTCCATGGGACGTCCTGCGATGCGGTGCTTCAGCGTCGCACCGTCGAGGAACTCCATGGCGATGAATGAGCGCTCGTCCTGTTTACTGATTTCGTAGATGGTGCAGATATTGGGATGATTGAGAGCCGAGGCCGCGCGGGCCTCACGGCGGAAGCGTTCCAGAGATTGCGGGTCGTGGGACATTCCCTCAGGAAGAAATTTCAAGGCGACAAAGCGACCCAACTCCGTGTCCTCGGCCTGATAAACGACACCCATCCCACCACTGCCGAGCTTTCCCACAATGCGGTAATGAGAAACGATGCGGCCGCTTGAAAACTGTTCGTTCCCCCGCGGATCTTTGTTCTGTTTGGCGATCGCCATCGCGGCTGCCTCGATGGCGGGACTTTCGAGGAAATTTCGAGACTTCAGCTGCGCCTTCAGCAACGATCGGACTTCGCGTTCCAGCGCCTCGTCGCCGGCGCATGCCTGACGCAGCAATATTTCGCGCTCATCCGGAGGGTGCTCCAGCACTGACTGCAGGAGACTGTCGATCTGTTTCCACCGTTCAGAGCCCATCGGTTGCACCGCCCGTCAATTCACGGTAGAGCCAGGCCTTGGCGATGTTCCAGTCGCGCATCACAGTGACGGGAGAAATTTTGAGCACCTCCGCCGTTTCTTGCACGCTGAGTCCGCCAAAGAATCGCATTTCGACGACCTGCACCTTGCGGGGATCGACCCGCGCCAACGCATCCAGCGCATCATCGAGAGCCACGAAATCCGCAGCTCGATCGGTGCAAACTTCAGCCGTGTCTTCGAAGGAAACGTGCGGTATCCCTCCGCCTCGTTTTAAGTTATGACGCCGCGCGTGTTCCACCAGAATGCGCCGCATCAACTGAGACGAGACCGCGAAAAAATGGGCGCGATTCTGCCACTGCATACTCTTGTAATCGACGAGCCGGATGTAGGCCTCGTTTACGAGGGCTGTGGTTTGCAGGCTGTGACCGGGGCGCTCGCCACGCATGTAGCGGCTGGCGAGGCGGTGGAGCTCGTCATAAACGATGGGGGTCAGCCGGTCGAGCGCGGCTCGATCTCCGTCGCTCCAGGCTCGAAGCAACCCGCTCATTTCCATATTTGTAGGATCCGGCGCGGTTTGGTTCACCGGTTGCTCTGAGTCGCTCACAGACCCTCGCACGGGAATCATACCTTGCCTAGCGATTCCCTCAAAAATTAAAGAGCGGTGCGGATGATAGTTCCGCGCCACAGATTGCGCCTACCTAGACAAGAGCGAAATGAGCTCAAAGATCGCCCACAACGTGGACAAAACTTAGGAGGTCAGATGAAATCCCAATCTCTGCTGTCGCTTTCGGTGTGGTTACTCGCGGCGCTGGCGCTTCCGCTGACAATTGCCGCTCAGGACACTCAGCAACCTGCTCTCACGCGATACAGCGTAACCGATCTCGGTACTTTGCCTGGCGGCAATTTCAGCCAGCCGTTCTTCATGAACCAGTATGGACTCGTGAGCGGCTCCTCGAGCGTAGCGGGCGGTAGCCAGCATGCAACTCTCTGGCTTGACGGACTGATGGGCGACATCGGCGCGCCTGGATTGGGAGGACCCAACAGTATTGCGTTTGGCGACAACGAGAGATTCCAGTCCGCCGGTGAAGCTGAAACGTCTACTCCGGATCCCAAGGGTGAAGATTTTTGCGGGTTCGGCACCCACCTCACCTGTTTACCTTTCTTGTGGCAGGAAGGGAAAATGGTTCGGCTCGCTACCCTCGGCGGCGGCAACGGCGGGGCAAATGCGATCAGCGATCGGGGGAGAGTCGGCGGATTTGCGGAGAACTCTACGGCGGACCCGGAATGCCCATCTCCGCAAGTTCTCCAATTTAAGCCCGTCGTCTGGGAAAAAAGAGTGATTCACAAACTGCCTACGATTGGGGGCGATCCAGACGGCGTCGTCTACAACCTCAACGACAACGGGGAGGTTGTCGGCGCGTCGGGCACTTGTACAACTTTCAATCCGAATTTCCTCAACAACCTGCTGGCGGTTCATGCCTTGCTCTGGGAAAACGGCAAAGCGACAGACCTCGGAAATCTCGGCGGCCAGACCGGACAGGCAGGCGGAAACGCCGCCTATGACGTTAATAACCGAGGTGAGGCCGTCGGGGGCTCGGACCTGGCGGGCGACACAACTTTTCACGCTTTTCTCTGGACCAGGAAAACAGGGATACAGGATTTGGGCACACTCTCCGGCGACCTGGCGAGCAACGGCATCAGCATTAACGATGGCGGTTCTGTGGTTGGCGTGTCCCTGGACGCGAATTTCAACCCGCGGGCGTTTCTGTGGGAGAAAGGCGTGATGACCGACCTCAACACACTGGTGGCCGGTGATTCTCCCCTGTATCTACTCACTGGTTGC
>DATNKA010000603.1:0-9076 GCA_035603655.1 Candidatus Acidiferrales bacterium
CCGACGAACCCGCCCCATGGTTTGCTTTGTGAATGTAGAAAGCGTCGACCGCATCATCTACTCCATCTTCCAGAGATTCAACCTGGAATGGAAAACCCGCACCCTCTCTGTATTTACACAAGCAGCTTGACGTCACCCGTGCTCCATTCGGCTACCCGGCAGTGGCAAGAAAATGCTAGACTCCCGGACAGAGGAACTTTTCTCCATGAGACTCAACGAGAGATTGGCACCGCAGAGTTACGAGCAAAGATTGCGAGAGACCCGCCGGGAACGAAAAGCCGAGACTAAACAGGTAGAACGGTTGTCAGCGGCGCTCGCGATGAAAGCTAGTTTCGCAATAGCCCAGGCAACTGCTTCCCGTGCCGCTTGATTTTTTGCCCTTCCGTGCTGAAGTAAAAATAACAGCCAGCCAGGAATGGATATCGGATTCCGAACCCAAAAGCAGTCCAGAAAAGCTGAGGGAAAACGAGAGGCCCTGCCAAGCAGGGCCTCTTCAAGAACTGCCATTCCTAGATCGTGAGAAGTTACTTTCCTAAATGGCCGCGCGGGCTTCCGATGCCAGTGCATTGATCGTATCCTGCACCGGCTGCGTGACCGTTTGATCCGGCTGTGACGTCGTAGAAATTTCCGGTGTACGCGGTTTTCGCATAAAGTTGAGAATAGAGTAGGTCGTTTTCGTGGGTAGCGTAGTAGCCGCCTCCCGGAGGAGTCTGCCCTAGCCTGTTGTTGGAGGCGTTGACGATACCGGCCAGCGCCGGTGACGACACACTGGTTCCACCTACTATGTACCAAGCGCCACCCTCATCGGTGTCGTAGACCCATACGCCGCTCGCAGGATCGGCGTTGAATGAAATGTCAGGGGTTGATCGGGCGGGAAAATTATAAGGCGACCCGCCGAACAGTTGATATTGATAGTCGGACCAAGGTCCCATCCCGTTTGCGATGGTTGGCGGATTCTGCCAGGCTTCCACGGTACTGAGGCCGCCGCCCGAGTCAGACCAGCAACTCTCGCTTAGGAAATTTCCGCTCGCATCGCGATTGACGGTGGTACCGCCTGCGGAGACTACCCATGGTGAAGCGCTGGGAAAAAGAACCTCCGCGCCAGCGTCGCCGGCGGATGCGAAATAGGAGATTTGCGAGTAGTAGTAGCGGAAGAAGTAATTGTCGTCTTGTTGTTCGGTTAGAGTTCCGCCGCCGCACGAGGGTTGCCCGACGCAGCTTTCTGGGTACCCCCAGCTGTTGGAGATATCGCCGCCGCCATTCTTACTCACTTCAAGGCCGGCGACCTCTTCGGCAAAGAGCAACTGAGGGAGGGATTGGTCGCAGGCCTCCACCAGAATAATCTTCGCGGCAGGCGCCATCGCGTGGGCCCACTCGATGTCCAAAGACTCCTCGACGTCCCAGCCGAAGTTAGCGTTTGCCGGTGGCGGCGTGCCGCTGCAATCAGCAGTCAGCCCGTTAAGAGTGCCGAAGCTCGAATTGGCATACACCACCGTGAAGTTTGCCTTTGGTAAGCCCCAGTGCGAGTCGAAGAACGCCAAGTCGGACGCCGCGGTCGGGTCGTCATAGGCGTCAACCAAAGCGATTGCGCCCCAACCGCCGGTGGCGTGGTCCGAGCCGCCGGCTGCCGGGTTGCATCCAGCGTAGTTTGGGCCGACCTTGTAAACGCAGCCCATCGATGCCGGCGTCTCAGCAAAGGTGTAATCCGGGATCGCGGAGGACACTTCGTGACCGGCGGGAACGAAAATCTTGAAGTTAGTGTGAACTCCCTTGCCGGGGCTCGAGATGCTGCTGGCTGGAGTGATCACCTTGCCCCGGGGAGCGAAAATCCCGGACGGAGCCTGCGCTGGTTTCTGTTGGGCGGTCGGTTGCTCTGGACTGATGTTGTCCTGAGCGGCTGCGAGTCCGGAGGACCCGAAAGCGAATGACAAAAGCACTGCAGATGCAAACAACCTCGTTTTAATCATAACCTCACATCTCCTGGTTTGAAATTGAGGTTTGATTGAAAAGGGGGTGGTCAACTTTCACCTCGTCCTGATAGTGCTGGTTTGGGCGCTATCGTTTCACGGAGGGTTAGGTGTGAGGATCGGGTCTGACACTCGGAGTCGCCAATGTGCGCCCATCCGGAGGTGTTTCGTCCGGATGAGCAATCCAGCCCCACGGCCGTCGCAGGCGTTCGGCCTGACTGTTTCAGCGCTAGTGGTCAACTGTGGAGCAACCCGCTTACCGGTGGGACGTGTCGGCTCATCCGGTCATCGCTGGTGGATCGATCGTTTTCGAACATCTCGCAAACTATTTGATCGGCTGCGACTGGATCACTTCCGTGGCTTTGAGGCCTTCTGGGAAGTGCCAGTGAACGGGTTCACGGCGCAGGCTGGGAAGTGGGTGAAGGGACCTGGAGCGGCGTTCTTCCGTACGCTTAAGACCGAATTAAAAGAGTTGCCATTCGTTGCTGAGAACTTAGAACTTAGGAGCGATTACTGCCGAGGTGGCAGCGCTGCGTTAGGAAGTTGGTTTCCCGGGAATGACCCTGCTTCAATTCGCGTTCGGGAACGATCCTAAGGGGTCCCGAGTTTTCGTCCACACAACTACTCACGCGAACTGGTGGTCTAGACGGGGGGCACGACAATGACACCACGGGTGGCTGGTGGAGCAGTTCCGGGGTAGGAGGTAGCACTCGAACCGCGGAAGATATCCGGAAAGAGCGCAGTTTCGCTCGAGCTTATCTGGGGTTTGATGGTGAGCCGGTCAATTGGGTGTTCATTCGCGCAGTGCTTGGCATGAGTGGCTGAGATCGCAATCGTTCCCCTGCAAGATGGGTTGGGACGGGGGAGCGAAGCGCGGATGAGTTTACACGGGCCCCGTGAGCGGAAACTGGAAATGGCGTTACCGTCCGGATAGCCTGACAAAGGAGGTTACTCAACGTTTAGGGGACCTTCTCTATGATCGCTGATCAGAGTGGGTTAACGCCGTAAACGAATCGTTTTGCACAGTCGCTCGACGTGATCCACTCTCAGCTGCTCTTGACTAGAGCGGCGAGAGTTCGTCTTCGTTTTCCTCTCTCTTCGGGCGAACAAACTTTTTCTCGAGGAACCCTTGGGCCAAGTTTCTGCCCCCGATGCCGAAAGCAATCGCCAGTCCGAGCATCAAGGCTCCAAAAGCAATGCCGAATGCGACCAGCATCGTTTGTTCCGCCAAACCGAGTTCCTCAAAGACAATCGACAAGACGAAGACGATGATGACGCTGCGGACTGCAAGGCTGAGAACGCGAGGGGAAGGCACATTCGCATTCACCGCAGCCAGCAGCGCGGCGCGAGAAAAGAAGCTGGCTGCCAGCAATCCGAAAAACATAATGAACATGGCTACGAACAGCCGTGGCAGGAAAAAAAAGAATTTTGCGACTTGCTCCTGCAGGCCAAGGATTCCGAGAACCCCGACCCCCAGCAGAATGAATCCAAGCCATACTAACCAGAAAACGAATCGGCTCAACACCTCCGAAGCTGAAGGCAAAGCCGCTTTGTTGAGCAATTGTGAAGCGCCAGCGTTTTCCGAAAGCTTGTCGAAACGGATAAGACGCAGAATGCTGCGCAGAACAGTTTTCACGGCATAAGCAAACACCCATCCCAGAAATGCGAGGATCAGCATTACGATGAGACGAGGAAGATAGTGGGCGAAGCCTCTGGCTAATTCTTGCAGCGCCTGACTCAGTTCACTGATAATCATTTCCCGCATGGTTGCCTCACTCTCTCGATTTCCACATCTGTAACAGATAGGGTTTCCAGCGCTCGAATTCAAGGCATAAGCCTTCGATATTGTTTTCGAGGTCTTCTGCGGACCCGTTGCGGTTCTCCACCAGAAAGGTGAACACTCTCCCCCGAAAAAGCGGGGCCAGAGCTTGGATGATGTGGTCGCGGCTGATCACAGATTTCTGGTACGAAACGGCAAACTCGTAAACCGTCTTAACCCACAATTCCGTTGGGTAGTTAAAGTCCGCCTCGTCCAGGCCTGCAATGCGCTGCAGTTCCGCGAGGGTGGATGGAGACAGAATTGAATGGAACACAGTTTCCAATTCGGCCACTCCGGTCGAGAACATCTCGCGCAGCCGCTTTCGATTTACCCGCATGGGATCGAGCAGCGCTTCATGGTCAGGGCCGCTGGTGGGGACGGGTTGCGAAGCGCTTACACCGCTCCAGGCCGCAAAAGTCGACTCAAGCGCGGAAAACATGGGGCCGACTGTTTCTCTGAGTGCTGGGACCAGGTCGGCCGAGCGCAGCTCGACGTGATCTTTTTGTCCGAGGAAGGACTGGCCAATACGCTGTCGTCCTGTGATCGCAGCCAGGGTGAAGCGCAGCTCGATGCCATGCCCGCTTCCATCGTCCCAGACGTCCTGCAACAGAAATTCACTACCCAGCCGGCCGGAGAATCCGAACTCGTGGGTGTAAGGCTCACGGATTCTGAGTCCGTAGAGGGCTCGAATCATGGGATAGAGCAAATTCGTCACCAGCAATCCTTCAAACTTATGCCGGCGATAAGTGGGGGTCACCAGATCGAAGCTGTCCTGACGAATAGGGCGCAAGAGTTTTGAGATCCATTCCCCTTCAAAATTGGAAGACTCGGGAGACATCACCACACAGGCCTTAGCGCGGAGCAGTTCGGCAGCAGCCAGGATGGTCCGGAAGGCAACCGTACGGGAGGGACTGCTGCCGTAGCGAGTACTGATGGAATGCAGGGTGCGGAGCGCGTGAAGATTGGAAACAGGACGAAGATCGTCGATGGAAATGCCGGTAACTAATTCCGGAGTTCCGTCGCGCGATCCGCCATCGGGGTTGATGATGACGGCTCGCTCTCTGGGGAACCACTGCAGAATACCGCTTTGGATGGATTGGAGGACCGCGCCGATCGTGGTGGCGTTATTGTGAGTCGGCAAGCCCACGAGGATGTCTACCTCGCCCACGTTGATCAGTTGGCGAACAAAATCATCCGTTAAAAAGGTGTCTTCGGCCAATTAATTCTCCGTGGCAAACTGAGGACACAAGTGCGAAGTGATATGTGAGATCGTTTCCACGATCTGCATTTAGTTAAATTCGCCGCAACCGAAACCAGAAAAACTGATAGGGGCCCAGGGTTAACAGGTAGGGCTGCTCGCCCACACGCGGAAATATATTCTTGCCCGACATTTCGATCAGGATGTTCCCCTTATATTTTTTCAGGTCGAGTTCGACGGCTTGCGCCGCGCCTGAAAGATTATTCACCGCCAGCACAGCTTCATTGCCCAGGCGCCGGACGTACGCAAGTATTCTATGATTGGCTGGGTGTAGAAACTCGATCGATCCTCTGCCGAACACCGCTGTGGAGGCGCGCACCATTATGATGCGTCGCATCCAGTGCAGCAGTGAGTGCTCGCTTGCGAGTTGAGATAAAACATTCACCGCCGGATAGCCATAGACAGGATTCTGAATCAGTGGAGCGTACAGGCGGTCTGGCTCCGCGATGGAAAATCCCGCGTTCCAGCCTCCGCTCCACTGCATGGGAGTTCTTACTCCGTTGCGGTCGCCCAGATTGATGTTGTCACCCATTCCGATCTCATCGCCGTAATAAATAATTGGGGTACCAGGCAACGACATCAGCATGCCATTCATTAACTCGATGCGCCTGCGGTCATTGTCGAGCAAGGGTGCGAGCCGCCGCCGGATACCCAGATTCAGCCGCATCGTTTTGTTTTCCGCGTACGTGTCATACATATAGTCGCGTTCCATGTCGGTGACCATTTCAAGGGTCAGCTCATCATGATTGCGCAGGAACAGCGACCATTGGCAAATGGGAGGGATTTCCGGTGTCTGCTGCATTATCTCAGTAATGGGTTTGCGATCTTCCAGCTTCACACCCATAAACATTCGGGGCATTAACGGAAAATGAAACGCCATGTGGAATTCATCACCGTCGGCGAAATAGGGGCGCAGATCCGCGGGCCACTGGTTGGCCTCCGCCAGAAGCATTCTGCCGGGAAATTGTTCATCCAGCCGGCGTCGGAAATCCTTGATCACTTCGTGGGTCTCCGGCAAGTTCTCACAATTCGTGCCCTCGCGCTCCATCAGGTAAGGCACTGCGTCGAGCCGAAACCCGTCCACGCCCATCTCCAGCCAGAAACTCATCACCTTCCACATCTGTTCGCGAACGTCCGGATTGTCGTAGTTGAGATCGGGCTGGTGACTGAAGAAGCGGTGCCAATAGTAGGCTTTCGAAATTGGATCCCAGGCCCAATTGGATTTTTCGGTATCGAGAAAGATGATGCGCGTGCCCTTGTAGCGCTCATCCGTATTGCTCCATACGTACCAGTTGCGGCGGGGATTGTCGGTTGAACTTCGTGATTCTTGAAACCAGGGATGCTGATCGGAGGTATGATTCAGTACCATCTCGATGATGATGCGGATCCCCCGGTTGTGGGCGGAGTCGAGGACCTTCCGAAAATCCTCCAGGGTCCCGTAGCTGGAATGTACGGTATTGTAATCGGCAATGTCGTAACCATCGTCGCGCAGAGGCGAGGGGAAAAACGGCATCAGCCAGATTGCATTGACGCCCAGATCCTGCAAGTATCCGAGTTTCTGTTCGAGTCCTTCAAAATCGCCGATTCCATCTCCATTGCTGTCGTAAAAAGTGCGGACGTGCACTTGGTAGATGACGGCGTCCTTATACCAGAGCACATCCTGACTTAGCGTCAACCGGGCTTCCTCCTGAAAGGTGTCAATACTTCTCCAACAGAGTAAAAGGCAAGTTTATATGAAGTGAAAAAAGCTGTCCGGCTGCCGCGCCGCCGAGACTGTTGAAAACTCGCTTGATCGAGTTGATTGCGGAGGCGGTGACTCCGGTAACTTCCCCATCCGTCCGGTGTCTATTGCAGAAGAGGTCCTCACCGATGTGCCTTTTATGCTGTGCAAGGTTGCGAAGAGGGAGCGTTCTTCCGCTGAGTGCACAAAAGCTGTAGCGGCCGATGACTGTCACGGAGACGCCATGGGAGCTTGCAACGCCCGCACCAGGCCACTGATACTGTGGTTCTTTCTCATTCCTGCTTTGCTAACGATCGCCGCCACGGTGGCGGTTCAGGAGTTCGAGGCGGCTGCCGGCGAACCCTCCGCCAGCGCTACTTATTCGCACCGCGTGCTGAATCTGACTCTTCCCTACCAGTCTGGCCACGCCGGCTCCGGACGCCTGACTGTGGAAGTTTTGGATCCGGAGGATCGGGTGCTGGGAACCGCGCAGCGAAGCATTGAAGTGGCAGAGGGTGAGGGCGCCTGGCAGGAGCAAATCAAGATCGACACGCCGCTGCCGGTGGACGATTTGGTCTGGCATCGAGTGCATTATCGCTTCCAGTACGACGACGACAAGAGCGCAAAGATCGAAGGCATTGAATCGATTTCGCAAATTCTGCGCACGCCGGTCATTCACATTCTGGGGCAGCAATCCTATCTGACAGGCGGACCCGCAGCCGTGCGGGTGATCGTCACTAACTCGAAGAATGAAGTTATCGCCGGCCCTGGTTCAGTACACATTGAATTGCTGGGGCCGGGCGAGAAGTCCCAGATTCTTTTTAAGGGGCGTACGAATTCCCGAGGGACCATGGAAGCGCAGTTTCGCTTTCCCGCGGGACTGGTGGGCACCTATCAACTACATTATCGCGTGGAGACGCCGATAGGCTCGACGGAATTCGCTCAAGCCGTTCGTCTGGAAGATAAGATTTCAATTCTCCTGACCACTGAAAAACCCATCTACCAGCCCAGTCAGACCATCCACGTGCGCGCGTTGGCTCTCGATCGCGCCAATCATGAGGCAGCCGCCAATCGCAAACTGACCTTCGAGGTCGAAGATTCTCGGGGAAACAAGGTTTTCAAGAAAATCACCGAGACCGACAAGTTCGGAATTGCGTCGACAGAATTTGCCCTCGCCGACGAAGTAAACCTGGGAACCTATCACCTGCGCGCGTTATTAGGCGAGAGTGAAGCGCCCAGCAATACCGCGGAGATCGCTCTGAACGTAGAACGTTATGTATTGCCGAAGTTCAAAGTAGCTGTTGATTTCGCAGGCAAAGACAATCGCACCAAGCGCGGCTACCGTCCCGGGGACCACGTCACGGGAACGGTTCATGCTAACTATTTCTTCGGGAAGGCTGTGGACGAGGCGCAAATCACGGTCAAAGCTTCCAGCATGGACGTAGTGGTGTTCGATGTGGCATCGGTTGAAGGCAAAACCGATCGCGACGGAGCGTATCACTTTGATTTGAAGCTGCCTGGCTACTTTGCCGGACTTCCCCTCAGCCAGGGTGCGGCGCGCGTCCTGATCGAAGCCACGGTAAAGGATTCTGCCGACCACTCGGAAACGCGCGGTGAGCCGATCACGGTCAGCGAATCGCCGCTGCTCATCACGGCGATTCCTGAGGGCGGCACACTGGTTCCCAATCTCGAGAATCAGGTTTTCATCCTGACTTCCTATCCCGACGGGTCGCCGGCGAGCGCCGCGCTCAAGATGCATGCGGAAGGCATATCGGATCAGAACGCGAATTCAGATGAGGGCGGAGTTGCCATGGTTCGGATCAAGCCTCGCGCCGGAGTTGAGTCTCTCGAAATTGAGGCGACCGACAAGGAAGGGAACCATACGTCGAGCAAGGTTCAATTGCAGACGCGGGAAGGCGAGGATCAAATTCTTTTGCGGACGGAACGGGCCGTCTATCGCGCCGGAGAGAGCATCGTGCTCAGCATATTCTCTACCAAACAACGCGGCACGGCTTATATTGATATCGTTAAAGAAGGGCAGACCGTACTAACGCGCGATCTCGACGTCGTAGATGGGCACGCGGAACTTTCTCTTGCGGCGACGCCCGAACTCGCGGGAACGGTGGACTTCAACGCTTATCTCTTCGGCCGCGACGCCCGTCCCGTGGGCGATCATCGGCTCGTCTTCGTGCAGCCGGCCGATGAACTCAAGATTGAAGCAGCGGCAGATTCCACGGTTTACAAGCCTGGGGGCGAAGCCCGCATCCGCTTTCGCGTTACTAACTCCCGCGGTGAAGGTGTGCATGCGGCTC
>DATNKA010000604.1:0-15597 GCA_035603655.1 Candidatus Acidiferrales bacterium
TGGCCAGCCCGTGATCTGCCACGACGCTACCGTTCAGGGGGTTGAAGTTGCCGGCTGCTCAGCGCCGCGACTCGCGGTACCCCTTCTTCGCGATGTTCTGGAGCGCTACCAAGCCACGGCCTTCCTCGACATCGAACTTAAGGTACCGGGGCTGGAGTCCAGCACGCTGGATCTGCTTCGAGCGCATCCGCCAGCTCGCGGCTATTTAATTTCTTCGTTTCGGCCGGAAGTATTGGAGGCGGTTCACGGCATGGACGCCGCTGTCCCTCTTGGTCTGATTTGCGAGACGCGTGCCCAGCTCAGCCTTTGGCCAAAGTCGCCCGGTAACGCTGTGATGCTGTACTACAAACTGGTTTCGCGAAGTGCAATCGCCAACATCAAGAGTGCAGGCAAGCAGGTAATGGTTTGGACGGTGAATTCCACAAAAGACATGAAGCGATTTGCGAGCTGGGAAGTAGACGGAATCATTTCCGACTACCCCGAGAAACTGGTCCGCACTTTGGGCTGAAATTCCGAGGCCGAGATCAATAAATAAAGCTAACCGTCCGACGTTGCAGAAATCCGACGTCGCGGGCTGCGCTAGTCCGCCGCCGCTTCGAATGCCGCAGTGTCTTGCGGCGCAGGCCTAAGAAAGGCCGAACGTTCCAGCTCAAATGCTTCCAGATTCGCACCCATCGTAAGGTCATTCCAGCCGAGAACAGCGCCGATGCGCAATGCGGCTTCGCGGCTGCAGGATTCCGACCAGCATGCGCCGAGTGCCACTGGTACCCGCCGCAGCAGTACGTCGCCAAGCGTTACTGCGTATTCTCGTCGATAGGCTTCAACCACTTCAGCAATCACGTGCGAGGTATGCGGACAAATCGGCGCCCGCAGTTCGGCGCTCACCAGCGCAGTGCGCGCGATGTCGGCTGCACGTTTGCCGTGCCACTCCAGCATGCCTCGCGCGGATTCCTCGCTCACCGCCCCGATCCGGGCAATCTCCAGCACGGCGTCGTCCAGCAAGGGATCCAGTGCCTGGCCCGCAGCCATTGCGATGGTATTAGGCTCCCCAACTTTTAGTCCGAGTTTCCGGGCACATTCCCGCGCCACCGAAGCCGCCGTCGTGAGCTTGCCGCCGATCACAGAAATCATGCGAGTCGCCGAGTCGTCGGCATGATCGTGCAGAATATGCTTGCGCGTCACCGCCGATGGACGGCCGTTCGGAGAATAGGGCAGCGGTCGAATTCCGGCAAAAGAATATTTCACGCTCTGTGCTGAGATTTTCGCCTTGGGAAACAGCTGCGCCACAGAGCGCACCAGATAGTTGATTTCGTCCGCCGCCGGAGCCGTTTTGCCGGGATCGCCGCTGTCGGCAACCTCCGTAGTTCCCACCATGATCTGGTCGTTCCAGGGAAGGATAAAAATCGGGCGGCCATCTACCGCCTCGGTATACACCGCCGTATTGGGCGAGCCTGGAAATCGTGGCAGCACTATATGCGACCCGCGCACGCCGCCCAGCATGGGCTTGCCCGTCCTAATCGAGGAGCGCTGGCACAGGCGGTCAGCCCATGGGCCGCTACAGTTGATTACCCAATTCGCATCCACACGCGCGTCCCGGCCGCTGATTTGATCGCGCAACAATACGCCGTGGACTCGCCCATGCGCCACGTCGACAGCCAGCGCTTCGGTGTGATTCCGGACCACTGCACCGGCCTGCACCGCTTCCAGGAGCCATTCCGCAACCAGGCGTTCAGGAAACTCGCATTGCGCATCTTCGTAATTGAACAGTGACCACTTGTGGCCTGCGTCAAGAGCCCGCTCGAGCCGCTTCAACTCCATCTCCGTGGCACCGCTCTGCGGTTTTCCAGCCATGCGCTGATACAACCACAACCCCGCGCGTACCTTCATTGCACTGCGCTGGCTGGTTTCATTCAAAAGCAGCAGGAATTGCATGGGATGCACGAGATGAGATTTCTCGCGCAGCAATTTTTCGCGCTCGCGAAGCGACTCCCGCACCAACCCTAACTCTCCGTGCTCCAGGTAGCGCAAGCCGCCGTGAATGATGCGCGTGGAGCGGCTGGTTACTCCAGAAGAGAAATCGTTCTGTTCTACCAGCAGCGTATGCTTTCCGGCGCGCGCACACTCCCGCGCTACAGCTACGCCGTTGATGCCACCGCCAATCACCACCACGTGAAAGCGTTGGCCTTCCAGGCTTGCCCGCGGATTTGCCGCTAGCACCATAGGGATTCCACACCAGAGTAACCGGTTCAAGGTTACTAGATTCGGAGCTGCGCATTCACACTGCGACGCATAGAGTCTGCACCCCTCCGCTCGCTGGGAACAGGTCACCTTGGTGCTGCAAAGTGCCTGACCCAAAGTCCCAACCCTATCGGCAAGTCGTTCAGAAACTTGAGCAAAAACAGGGCGGCCCGGCGCAAAGTGCAGCCGGGCCGGTGTCCTGAAGGCGATTTAGTTATGCTACTTTCCGCTCCAACCTTCCGCTCATGCTGCCTGCACCTTTTGAGAACAGGTCGATCATCTGCCGGTTAAATGCGGGAATATCGTCAGGCTTGCGACTGGTAACCACTCCGTTACTCAAAACTACCTCTTCGTCCACCCAGGTTCCGCCGGCATTTCGAATATCAGTCTTGAGCGAAGGCCAGGAGGTAACGGTACGTCCCTGCACCGCGCCCGCTTCCACCAGCATCCAGGGCCCGTGGCAGATCGCGGCTACCGGTTTCGCGTGCTCAAAAAAGTGTTTCACGAAGCGCACTGCGGCAGGATTCATCCTTAACTGATCGGGATTCATAACTCCACCCGGCAAAAGTAGGGCGTCGTAGCTCGCGGGATCGGCCGAGTCTAAAGTGATGTCTACCGGAACCTCCTCGCCCCAATCCTTCTTGTCCCAGCCTTTAATTTTTTTCCCGGCGGGGGAAACAACTTGAGTTCGCGCGCCAGCTTCTTCTAGGGCTTTTTTCGGCTTGCTTAATTCCGATTGCTCAAAGCCATCCGTCGCCAAAATCGCAATGGTCTTTCCCTGCAAGTTATTCGGCATGAAGGTTCCTCCTTAGAATGTTTCTTGATTGGTTGGTTATTTGGATGCCGCAGCTCCGATCACGGTTGATCGCTATTAATGAGCCTGATTTACGAAACGTGAGTTGGCTCAACGCATTGCCCGTGCGGCAGCGACTCATTTAAAGTGATGGCAAATGTCCACTACCGGTGAACGTTTCGAACGCGCGGTCGCCATCATGGAGCGCCTGCGGGCTCCCGGAGGCTGTCCCTGGGATCGCGAACAGACTTTCGATTCCATCAAACCCTTCACGCTGGAGGAGACGTACGAGGTTCTCGAAGCTATCGACAATCGCGATTGGAACGAGCTTCCCGGTGAGCTCGGCGACCTGCTTCTGCAAGTGCTGTTTTATTCCGAAATGGCTAAAGAGCAGGGAACGTTCTCCATTGATGACGTTCTTGACCGGCTTGCTGACAAGCTGGTGAACCGGCATCCACACGTGTTCGCCGATACGAAGGCGGACACCTCAGCTGACGTGAAGCGCAATTGGGAGGCGTTGAAAACTGAAGAAAGGAAAAAGCGCCTGAACCAGAATCCGGGTGCAGCTGAACGAGCGGCGGAGGCGACTACATCGATTCTGGCCGGTATTTCTTCAGCCATCCCGTCTTTGCTGGAGGCCCACAAACTGAGTTCGCGGGCGGCGCAAGTTGGTTTCGACTGGCCTAACGTGGAGGGTTTGTTCGATAAACTTGCGGAGGAGACGGCAGAACTTCGCCAGCAACTTCGCGAGTTTCCGGCTCCCGGACCGCATCCGGAAGCCCGCGGGGTGGCGGGGTCGGGGCGGCAGCCTATTGCGGAAGATCTGCGAGAGCGGCTGGAAGAAGAAGTTGGCGATCTGTTCTTTGTGCTGGTTAACATCGCGCGCTATCTGGCTCTCGACCCGGAATCGGCGCTGCGCAAGACGAATCGAAAATTTCGGCGTCGCTTTCAATGGATGGAGAGATGTCTGCAGGAAAGCGGCGGCAGTCTCGAACAGTCCTCGACGGATGAGCTGGAATCCCTCTGGCAACAAGCCAAGCAGCAGGAGAAGCGATCGTGAGCGCCGAGGCAATTACCATCCGCCGCTGTGAAGGGCTCGAGGAGTTGCGCGCTTGCGTCGCCCTGCAAAAAGAGATCTGGAACTTCACCGACGCCGAACTGGTTCCGCTGCGCATTTTTGTCGTCGCCGAAAAAGTGGGCGGACAGGTGATGGGCGCTTTTGCCGGGAGTGAGATGGTCGGCTTTGCGCTTTCCGTACCGGGGACGCGTTCTGGCCACATCTATCTTCACTCCCATATGTTGGCCGTCCGCAAGGATCACCGCAACGGAGGTCTCGGCCGGCGGCTTAAACTCCTTCAGCGGGAAGACGCGCTCGCCCGAGGCATCGAACTAATCGAATGGACGTTCGATCCCCTGGAGATCAAAAATGCCTATCTCAACATTGAAAAACTGGGAGCGATCGCCCGCCGCTACAACATCAACCAGTATGGGATCACGTCATCGCCGCTGCAGGGCGGGCTTCCCAGCGATCGGCTCATCGCCGAGTGGTGGCTGAAATCCGGCCGGGTTGAGACCTTGGTTGCAAAGGGCAAGGTTCCTGCCTTCAACCGGGAGTTAACGATTGAAGTCCCGGCGCAGATTTATGAGTGGAAGGCTGCGGCTGAAACCAGAAGAGAAGCCCAAGAAGTGCAGGAACGCAATCGTAAGCAATTTCTTCGGGCTTTTGACCGTGGCCTTGCGGTGTTAGGTTACGAGCACGACGTCGCAGGCGACGGGAAGTTCATGCTTGGCCACTGGGATGAGCAGTACTCGTACGCATCGCAAGAATAATTCACTGGAGAGACGACCCAGAGGTGTAAGAGAATCGAGGAGTGGTTTTTGCTGGTTTGCGATTTTACTTTGCTACCTCCGTGGAGAGAGATCTTTTCTTTGTTTTTTCCTCAAACTATGAAGATTGAAGCCATCACACTCCGCGAGATTCAAATGCCGCTCGTCCATTTTTTCGAGACGAGTTTCGGACGCACCCACAGCCGTCGCATTCTTCTCGTGACCGTGCATTGCGACGGTGTAAATGGTTGGGGCGAATGCGTAGCTGGGGAAGATCCCTTCTACAGCAGCGAATGGACCGACAGCTGTTGGTCCGTCATCACTCGTTACCTTGCTCCCTCCCTGCTCGGAGGCAATCTCGAAACGGCGCGCGACTGTGCAGCTCTCTTCGCTAAGGTGCGTGGCCATCGCATGGCCAAAGCAGCACTCGAAAATGCGCTCTGGGACGCTGAAGCGAAACAAAAGGGTCTGCCTTTGTGGCAACTGCTGGGCGGAAAGCGGAGTGAAATCGCTTGCGGAGTCTCCATTGGCATACAGGATTCCGTCACGCAGTTAATCGACAAGATCCAACTGGAGCTAGCCGCCGGGTACCGCCGCATCAAGGTCAAGGTGAAGCCTGGGTGGGACGTGAATGTGCTGGAGAAAATTCGCTCGCGCTGGGCCGACATCACGTTGAGTTGCGACGCGAATTCAGCCTACAGTTTGGATCAGGTTGAACATCTGCGCGTGTTCGACCAGTTCAACCTGCTGATGATTGAGCAACCTCTTTGGGATGATGACATTTTCTACCACGCGCGCCTGCAGAAGGAGTTGCGTACCGCAATTTGTCTTGACGAATCCATCGTCAGCAACCGCGCCGCGGCCGTGGCCGCCGAGACCGCGGCGTGCCGGATCATCAACATTAAAGTCGGACGCGTGGGCGGGTTCAGCGAAGCGAAGAAAATTCACGATATCTGTCACTCGCGCAAGATTCCCGTCTGGTGCGGCGGAATGCTGGAATCCGGCGTTGGGCGCTCCCACAACATTGCGCTTTCCACCTTGGAAAATTTCAGTTTACCTGGAGACGTTTCGGCCTCGAAGCGCTACTGGAAGGAAGACATCATTGATCCGGAGGTACAAGTCTCCCCGCAAGGGATGATCAAAATCAGCGACCAGCCGGGCACGGGCTACCAAATTAAAGAAGACATGATTGAGAAACTGACTACGCGTAAAGAAACGTTTCGCGCAGTGGCTTGAGAATCACCGATCCGCCCTAGTGCGATTGATTCTGGGGGTCGAACGTCTCCGCCCCTCGATTTTGGGCCAGCTTCACTTTTTCCGCTTTCAACATCTCAACCCCCTCAGCAAACGTTATGCCGTTGGGCACAGGCCGGAAGTCGCTGAACACTTCGTCAGACTTGAGGGCGAGACTCTTGAACAGCAAGATTTTTCCCGTTAGGTTCAGGGACATACGGGACACCTCCCAGCAGCCGTTCCCTATGTCACGCTGTTCCACCAGAAAATGACCGCCCTTATCGAGGTGGCCTAAGATTCCCCAACCAAACGCTACTTCTTTGAACAAGGTGCCATCGATTCTTGCGAGCCGGCGGGTGGTTGGATCAATTACAAGAAACCCCTGCATCCCAACCAGAACCTGCTCCGCATGAGTAGGCGGTTGGTAAGCGGGGTTAGGGCGAAACCGCAAGCGCACCAACTGTCGACCCGTATCGCCACTGGCCTCTCCGCTTTCTTCACCATCGTATTGGTATAGAAAAGCATCGGGCAAGGCTTTCACGATGCGCAGGGTGCGCTCGGCATTCTCTTGCTCCTGCGAATGTTTTCGGCGGAGTTGTTCAGGGTTGCCAGCCAAGCCCTCCAGGCGACGTTCCTCGGTCTGGATATCCTGCGGGGTCAGAGGCCTGTCGTTAAAGGCGATTGTCATGCCTGCCATGGCGTCGCGCGTCTCCACATAAAGCTTGGTTTGCGAACCTTGCGAAGTCTGCCGGCGTGCGCGGAACATATGTTTCGTCGAATTGCTATTAGCGGCAACTTCGGCCGCAACTGCCTCATGAACCAATTCCAAGCAAGCGGCTGGATCATGCGCGGAAGCGAATGCGACTCCAACTCCGATCGGGGCGAGCTTCGATCCGGCAGCAAGAAGGACCAGCAAAACCAAAGCCACGAACTGCGGGTCTTTCTGTAGCCGGCTTTTCATCTGAGATCTCTCCCGCCTGCAGCTTGTAGTGTACCAATTCGGTTTTGGCATTCACTACAGGGAAACCGGTATTTCAGCCCACCGGGACCAAGGCTTGCCGGGTGCTCCGTGCCTTGCGTATAGTCGTAGGGGTGCTTTGGTAAGGTTTCTCCGCGTCAATGTTGATCCCGGAGCGGCTCGGCACTGATCCCGTGGTACTTATCCACTACAAATAGGAGCGCGTTCCAATGAGCACAGCAGCCAGCGGTTTGGCGCAAATCGGTAAATCGGTTGTCGTTAAGGGCGAGCTCTCGGGCAGCGAAGATCTGTACGTCGACGGCCAGGTCGAAGGCAGTATTGCTCTCAAGGGAAATAGCTTGACGGTGGGACCGAACGGTCAGGTCAAGGCCAGTGTCGACGCCAAAGGTGTGGTGGTGCAAGGAAAACTCGACGGCAACATTCAGGCCAGTGACCGGGTGGACTTGCGCAAGTCCGCAATTGTTACTGGCGACATCTCGGCCCAGCGCATCTCCATCGAAGAAGGAGCTTATTTGAAAGGTAAAGTTGAGATCCACCGCTCCGATGCAAAGTAATTTGGGGATGTTAACGTTGATAAAATAGGATTGATAAAATAGGGACGATTGGTCTGGCGGATGATTGCCAAGCCTTTTAGGCGGAAGTTAGGGTGTCGTCCGTCTCGCAGACTTTCATGAAACTTTTTCGTGGTTCTTCCGGACCGGAGACCATTCCGGCGCAGGGTTCGCAGAAACTCACCCGCCGCTCCAGTGGTTTGGGCGAGTTATCTCGCACTTGGGAGTCAGCCGAAGACCTGTGCGTGCTAGATCTGGGATCGACCTCGCCCACCAACATTCGCCATTTCACCGAGCACGGCCATCGGATCTACAGCGAAGATCTGCTCACCGCTTCCACTGACCCCGAGCTTCTCACCAAAGATGAACAGGGAACCGCGGTTCTCGACAGTCGCAAATTTCTTGCCGATAACCTGGTTTATCCCGCTGCTCACTTCGACGCGGTGCTGTGCTGGAACCTGCCGGACTATCTCGATGAGAGCCTGGTAAAGCCGGTGGTGGGCCGTCTGTGGTCCGTTTTGAAGCCCGGCGGCATGCTGCTCGCGTTCTTCCACACCCGTGATGCCGGTCCGGACTCGCCTTGCCACCGCTTCCACATTGTGGGCACCGACACGCTCGAGATGCAGAAGATTGTGCTGCGCCGCGAAGCCCGCCGCGGTCCGACTGGGGCGGTACACACTGCAATCTCGGATGGCTTCCAGCTGCAACGGGTTTTCAACAACCGGCACATCGAAACGCTTTTTCGCGACTTCGCATCCATTAAATTCTTCCTGGCGCGGGATAACGTGAGGGAAGTGCTGGTGGTCCGCTAGGGATTCGTGCTTCTTCAACCCCGAGTTTTCCAGACAATCACACCCATCCGGTAGAGATAGTGGCAGGCAATCTCGACTTGCGGCGCGGTCGCTGGCGAAAAGGCCGATTCCAGTATGCTTTGAATTTCGTTGGGAGTGTATGCGCGACGCACCGAGGTCAGCCCATCCAGCCAGGCTACGCGGTTGCGCATGAGGGGATAGCCGGCATAGGCCAAAGCCAGATGGAGCGGGTGCCGCACCAGGTCGTTGATTAACACTGCTCGCCGGCTTATTCGTACTGCCTCTCGACCGAATTGCTTCAACTGTTGGGGGTCAAGATGATGAGCAAAAAGGTTGCAACTCACCAGGTCGAATGCCCCATCAGCGAAAGGAAGGGCGAGCGCATTGCCGACTACGCTGCGATTCCGTGCCGCATGACTTCCCACCCCGTCACCCCCGGGGAGATGAGACCGTGCAATGTCCAGCAGAGTCAGGTCCAGCGCGATTCCGCATTGAGCCAGTCGCTGCCGGACAATCTCCGGTAGCTCGCCAGACCCAGCGGCAACTTCAAGCAGAGAAAGACGTTTCGCCGCGGCTACCTGCGCCACGCGATTCACCATCCTCTGCGTGGTCGTCACCCCGCCGAACCATCGGTTGATCCGCCCCAGTACCGCGAGAACCGCCTGCGCATCGTGCGGCAGGCAAGCGTCAGAATCGAGAATCTCCGGTGCGTCGCATCGCTGCATGGCTGGCTTAATTCGCTTTGAAACCCCTTGTAGGTGTTCAAGTCAGACGCCGTCCCTTAGACGGTATCAGCTAGACGGTATCAGCCCGGACTTCATAATGCGTGGCCTGTGGCTCGGCCTTCGAGAGGAGTCTCTGAGCCTCAGGTTCGAATACGGCAACGCTATAGTTCTCCCCCGCGAATCGGCGCACCGCCTCCAGCGAAGCAAATAAATTCACCACCACGAATTCGACCTCCTGCGTCCCATCTTTGCGAAAAACGTATCCGCCGCGATAACCCTTTATGGTTTTCAGGCCGGGCAGCACCGTTTCTTTCAACAATCGCTCGTAAGCGTCCGCATCTTGTGGCAGAGTCCAACCTCGCCAATGACGTGCAATCATAATTCACCTCGCGAAAGGAGACGGACTTGCGAGCGGCGAGTCGCAATGTTCCACCATGCACCAGCAGTTTCATGAAGCCGTGAGCTAAACTTCGGCCAGCTCTTCTTCCAGCAACTGCTTGTTATACAGGTCGCTGTAGTAGCCATTCAAGGCGAGAAGTTCGTCGTGTGTGCCGAGTTCTACGATTTTCCCATTGTGCAATACGGCGATGCGGTCGGCGTTGCGCACCGTGGAAACCCTATGGGAGATGAAAATCGTGGTGCGACCCTGCATTACCTCGCGCAGGTGATTAAGAATCTTGTCTTCGGTGTGAGTGTCCACGCTGGAGAGCGCATCATCCAGAATGAGGATGCGCGGATTGCGGACCAACGCGCGAGCGATCGCGGTGCGTTGCTTCTGGCCTCCGGAGAGCGTGATGCCGCGCTCGCCCACCATGGTTTGATAGCGCTCAGGAAAGCCTTCGATGTCGGCGGCAATATTGGCGGCGTCGGCCGCATCGTGGATCTCCTGAGCGGTAGCGGACTCAACCCCCAGCGCAATGTTTTCGCGAATGTGATCGCTGAACAGAAAGGTCTCCTGTGGCACAAATCCAATACTGCCGCGGAGTGACGTAAGAGAAAACTCACGGATCGGCCGTCCGTCCAGCAGAACCATCCCGGGCGAGGCATCGTAAACGCGCGGAATCAGACTGACCAGCGTGCTTTTCCCCGAGCCTGTTAGACCCACGATTGCCATACTGCTGCCGGCCGGGATGCGCAGGTTAAGATGGTGCAGCACGCGTTTACCGTCGTATTCGAAATTCAACGCGCGGAATTCAATCTCCCCTACTACCTCCTGCTTTTTTGCGCTGGACTCATCCTTGACTGCTGGCTGCTCCTGCAAAACCTCGTTCAAGCGTACCAGCGACGCCGTCCCCCGCTGAAAGATGTTGACCACCCACCCCAGCGCGATGATAGGAAACGTCAACTGCATCATGTAGATATTGAATGCCGTGAAAGCACCAATCTGCATGCGGCCAGCCAGCACTTCCCGGCCTCCCATCCACAACACCAACACCATCGCGAGTCCCAGCATAAGTTCCAGTGTGGGCCAAAGCATGCCCATCAAACGCACGAGCTTGAGGCTGCGCGCGACATATTCCTGATTCGCGGTTTCGAAGGACGCAATCTCTGCTTCCTCCTGCACGTAAGCGCGAATCACGCGCGCTCCCGAAAAGTTTTCCTGTGCCCGCGCCGAGATTTCGGAGAACATCGCCTGAATCCTCTCGAAGCGTTCGTGAATGCGGCGTCCGAAATATTGAATGGTGACGCTTACGATGGGCAGCGGCAGAAACGCGTACAAGGTCAGCCGCGGACTGTTGTGCACCATGAACCAGAGCGCCGCTGCGGTGAACACCAGCGTGTTGGCTGAGTACATGATCGCCGGCCCCATCAGCATGCGCACCGCGCTCAAATCATTGGTGACTCTTGCCATAATGTCGCCGGTGCGCATGCGCTGGTAATAGGAGTAGGAAAGGGTTTCCAGATGCGCGAACAGATCGTTGCGCAGATCGAATTCAATGTCACGCGAGATGCCGATCACGACCCAGCGGGTCAGAAAAAGAAAAATACCTCGTACCACAGCCAGCGCCAATACCTGCAGCGTAAAGACCAGCAGCTTGTGGCGGGTGACGCCGCCCTCCAGACTTTGGGCAGCCTTGCCGATCACTCTGGGCAAGCCCGCCCATGCCCCGTTGCTCAACACGATACAAAGCGTGCCAAACGCGAACCCCCGGCGATGTTGCTTGAGATAGGGCAGTAAGGGACGCATGCTGCGGGGAATCATGGCTTGAGGTAGATGAAATTCTAACAGGCGGGGTTCAAGCTTGGCAGGGAAGACGTCAGGACAAGTTGCGGAGCCCTCAATTGATGATCTTACATCTTACGAAGCACTCCAGTTCCCATGAACGGATCGCCGTTCGGGTTCGCGTCCTTGCTGAGAGAACGATGGGAAGAGATCCCGTCCGAAAGCGATTGCGCTGACTGCCACAAGAACCATTCCCCAGGCGACGAAGAAAATCCATCCAAGATCGAAGATAAATACTTGAGCCAAGTCCATGACATTTTCCCTTTGGGGCCGGACAGCCGGCGCGAGATCAGGGAGAATCCCGATCCCGCGTCGCGACTAAACTTCACAGCGCCCGTCGCGCGGAAGCCTACTTAGTCTTGCGAAGTAGCCGGAGCCTGCATATGCCGCTGCATACGGGCTTCCCGATTGGCCTCGAACTCCTTCAATTTGCTCTGCTGCTCGGAAGTGAGAAGTTGGAAAAGCTCGTTGTGGATGCGGGTTTGTTCTACCTTCACCTGCACCAGAGTCTGCGCTTGCTGCGCGACCAGCGCCTGCACTTTGGCTCCGTCGTAGGTGCCTTCCTCGTACTGCCTCAGTTGCTGCTCCATCTGGTGAAGTTGCAGCATCATTGGTTTCAGAGCGGGCCGTTCTTTCTCGAGAACCGCCTTCATCTGCGCCTTCTGCTCGTCGGTCGCATTCAGGTACTTCGCATAAAACTCGATCATGTGCCCGTCCATCCCGAGAGCGCCATGCATTCCCCGATGCGTGGGCGGAGGGGAAGAAGTATCCGCGGTTTGCGATTTGGCGATAGCGGTTCCCAACAACACTGCCAGCGCGGCGGCAAGGAAACGAAAACGAGTTGATTTCATATACTCTTGACTCCTTACAAACCCGGCCCCTTCGCCAACTTCGTGCAGGAACCAGGCAGGTTTGCGTACACTGATAGAAACACGAATCGGATAGGAAAGTAGTAAAAAGTGAGTAAATCAGAGTAAAGTTTTGTCACCGCCATCTGCGGCGTTTTTGACAATTCTTTACCTCGACCATGGACTGCGTGGTGCACAATTAAAACCACGAATATGGAACGCATTCTAGTCATCGATGATGACGTCGAACTTTGCACTCTGGTGGGTGAATACCTCCAAGCTGAAGGGTTTGTAGTGGAAGCGGCGCACGATGGCGAGAGTGGACTGCAACGGGCGACCGGCGGCGGCTACTTGCTGGCTGTGCTCGACGTAATGCTGCCCGGCATCAATGGGTTCGAAGTGCTGCGGCGAATTCGCGCCACGTCGCGTCTGCCGGTGTTGCTACTCACTGCCCGCGGCGAGGATGTGGATCGCATCGTTGGTCTGGAAATCGGTGCCGACGATTATCTGCCGAAGCCTTTTAATCCGCGCGAGTTGGTGGCGCGCATCCGAGCTGTCCTGCGCCGCACCCGCGGCGATAAGTCGGCTCCGGCAGCACCTGACATTGTCCGCGTCGGCGAGATCGAGCTCGATCCCGCGACCCGCAGCGTGCGGCGGGACGGGCAGCCCGTCGACCTAACCTCGGTGGAATTCAATCTGCTGGAGGTCTTGTTGCGCGAGGCCGGGCGAGTGGTTCCGCGCGAGCGACTGGTGAACGCCGTCCTAAGCCGGAAATTTTCGCCCTTCGATCGCAGCATTGATATGCATGTCAGCAAGGTTCGCAAGAAACTTGGCGACACCGATAGCGATGAGCACATCAAGACCATCCGCGGCGTTGGCTACATCTTCGCGCGACCGCGGGAGAAAGTTGAGGAGAAGGCGAAGACCACGTCATGAAAAGCCTGTTCCTCAAGATTTTTCTTTCCTTCTGGGTGGCCCAAGCTTTGTTTATTGTGCTGGCTATCCTGGTGACTCTGGCTTTTCGTCCGCGCAGCGCCACCTGGGAGGCGTTGCGCAATACGGTTCTGAACGACGCCGTCAGCGCTTATGAAGAAGGCGGCGATCACCAGCTCCGCCAGTACTTCGAGAATCTGGAATCAACCCAGCATGTGCGCGCCTATCTATTCAATGAACAAGGGGAGGAGGTTTCCCGCCGCGGCGCGCCTGACTGGGCTATTCGCGTAGCCTCGGGCGGGACTCGCGCGCCCCGCGACGGAGTTGTTTTTCCGGCTCCTCCCGTACAGCGCGATTCGCGGGCCTCTTCCGATGGCAAGCATCGCTACACGCTGGTGATGGGCTTGCCGCCCGGGCCCAGGGTGTTTTTTGGACCGCGTGGTATGCCAATCCCGGGACTGATCATTTCAATATTGTCTTCGGGATTTGTTTGTTATTTTCTTGCCTGGTATATGACCAAGCCGGTGGCTCGGCTGCGGGCCGCGACGCAGCAGCTCGCCGCCGGGGACCTCACGGCGCGCGCCGGAAATCCCAAGAGCCGCAGGCACGACGAGATCGCGGGACTGGTGCGCGATTTCGATACTATGGCTGGCCGTCTGGAGACTTTGGTGAAGGCCCAGTCGCGGCTGCTTAACGACATTTCTCATGAGCTGCGCTCTCCGCTGGCGCGTCTGAACGTGGCCCTTGGGCTGGCGCGGCAGCGCTCCGGAGAGGAGAGCGCGAGCATGCTTGAACGCATTGAACTCGAAGCCAGCCGCCTCAACGAGCTCATTGGGCGCCTGCTTACCCTGGCCCGGCTCGAAGATGGGGAAAAGCGCGTGCCTTCGACGCCGGTGCTTCTGGATGAAATTGTGTTGAACATCGCCGAAGACGCCGAGTTCGAAGCGCAGGCGCGCCATTGTCACGTAAGCAGCGGCATCCCCGTGGGGGCTTGGGAAGTGCGCGGCGAAGCATCCTTGTTACATAGTGCAATCGAGAACGTTGTGCGCAACGCGATCCGGTACACGCGCGAAGGTACGACGGTGGAAATTCATCTAGCGCGCAGCCGAACCCCTACCGGAGCAGAAGCAGTGGTGAGCGTCACAGATTCTGGATCAGGCGTTCCGCCGGACGCTTTGGAAAAACTGTTCCAGCCGTTTTACCGCTTGGACGATGACCGCGGCCGGCAAACCGGCGGGGTGGGTCTGGGCCTGGCGATTACGGAGAGGGCGGTGCGCTTTCACGGGGGGCATGTAGCGGCTTTCAATAAGGCAGAAGGAGGGCTGCTGGTCGAGATTCATCTGCCGCTGTTGGCTGGCAGCGGCGCGGGCATGAACTCCGAGCAAGTTCCTGCGGTACAACAAGCCTAGCGAATATCCGTCAAGTTCTGACCACCGGTCTCAAACACATACCTTCAGGCAACTCCCGGTCGCTTGCGCGGTTCCAATGAGACTTGGCGGGGTTTGCTCTTCCCGCGCATTCCTGATACACAAATGGATGGCAATCCCTGCCTTCAGAAAGCGTTCGGGCCCGGTCAAGGGCTACCCGGGATCGCAGCAGTACGTCAGGAGATAAAGAGAAGAATGCGGACAAGGTTTACCTGGATTTTGGGAATCGCAGTTCTGATTTCGATCGCACTCCTGGTGGCGTGCAGCAGCAAATATTCGACTTCCAACAATGGTCTCGTGGTCGTCTCTACTCAGGAGGATGCGGTGATGCAGACCTTCAGCCTTGATTTAGGCAATGGTCATGTTACCCAGATCAACAATGTGAACGGCCCTCCGACGAATGGGGTACCGACCGCGGTAGTGCTTGATCCTGCAGGTGCTTATGCATACGTGCTGGAAACGCAAAGTGTGAACGTGAATATGAGTGCCACGGGAGTCCAAGCGTTCGCCGTGGCTTCGGATGGGAAGTTGGCTTCCGGGACGTCGAGAGCTCTGAACCCCGTAGGCTCTGTTCCTGTAGTGCCGGTGGCCATGGTTATAGACTCTGGAGGAAAATTTCTGTTCGTGGCTGATGCAGCGACAGGTTCGGTCCCGGGTGCGGTCTCAGTTCTCGCCATCGGCAGCGGCGGTAGCCTGACAGAAGTTCCTAACTCCCCTTTTCGGTTGCCGGCGGAGACGGGCGGCATCGTTCCCAGTGCTTCCGCGCTAGCGGTGACTCCAACCGTGTATCCGCCGGCCTTCGCACTTTGTTCTCCGAATGTTCCCCCGACAACCGAGAACCTCTACGTTACGGATTCGGTCAATTACCTGGTCCTGAATTACTCCGTCTCTTCGTCAGGAGCGCTTACCCTCGTTCCCACCTCATCGACACCCGGGGTTCCCACGGGCACCGTGCCCTCGGGAGTGACGGTCGATCCCTGTAACCGGTTCGTATACGTTTCGAACGG
>DATNKA010000605.1:0-6288 GCA_035603655.1 Candidatus Acidiferrales bacterium
CCCGGCCGAAGGTTGGTGAATTCACAACCGTGTCGATCGAGGAGAAATTCGCGTGGTTGAAGATGTTGGTCGCCTGGGCGCGCAACTCGACAACGCGAGATTCTTTAATAGGAACTACCTTGGTGAAAGCCATGTCGAACGCAAGCGTTCCGGGCCCGATGATACTATTCCGGCGCGCATCGCCGTATTGTCCGGTTGGCGGTGCAACAAATGCTGCCGTGTTGAACCATTGCGCGATCGATGGACTCGAGATGCTGACCGACTGTCCGGGAACGAGGTCGGGGCGTAGTGTGCCATTCGTTCCGCGATTGATCTCGGCAGAGTCTCCCAGGAAGCGTGGCGTGAAGGGTAAACCGGAGGCAAGGGTCCAGTCTCCACTCCACTGCCAGTCGCCCAGGACCGCACGCAGCGGACTATTTCCGGTAAGCCAGCGCTTGTCGTGTCCAAAAGGCAGTTCCAACAAGTAATCCGCAGTGAACTTGTGAGTCTGATTGAAGCTCGAAAGTCCGCGTTCTGCCGCGAGGATAAGCGCATTTTGTGCCACGCTCGCCGACCCGCTGCTCGCTGAGCTGCCGCTTCCGCCAGCCGCGGTCCCCCCGGCTCCCAGACCTGCCCGTCCTGCACTCGAAGTGGCACCGGCTCCGATGGAGGATGCGTTGTCGAGCGACTTCGAAAACGTATAGATTCCTCCGATCGAAAATCCGTTTGCCAATCTCTTCCGCAAACGCACCGATCCCGCATTCGCCTCCGAGTCGCCCAACGAGTTTTCGTAGGTGAAAGCCTCGACATTCGGAATCAGAATCCCGGTTGCCGTTCGGTTGGGGGCTTCCAAGATGTCGAGATCGGTTCCCTTGGTTCCGGTGTAGTCGAGGTTCATTAACAAGGTCGGACGAATCTGCTGCTGGATATCCAGATTGCGAATCTGGACATATCCCAGCCGGTAGTTGGGATTCACCGCAAAATTGTTCGAGATGCCGCCGGCGGAGGCTGCCGGGAATCCGTTCTGCAGCGTGAGATCTCCGGCGCCGGTTTGGATGTTAGTCGCGGTTGTGGAAAACGGAGGCTGAAAAGCTAACTGCTGCGCAATCCCCTGGTAGGCGCCGGTGTTGTAGTTGATTCCGTATCCCCCGCGCACGATCGTCTTCGAGAACGGCTTCCAAGCGAATCCGACCCGGGGCGCGAAATTGTTGCGGTCCGGCCGCACCAGGGTCGGCGGGAACCCGCCGCTGTAGGGCCCAGTTTGCCCGGGCAGAACCATAGCGACCGCCGGCGTGCCCAGGGCAGGATTCAACACTGCAGGTGAGAGATCAAGGTTCGCGATCCGATTGTTCTCCTCCTCGAGCGGTGACACGTACTCATACCGGACGCCGAGGTTCAGGGTCAGATTGCTGCGCATCTTCCATTCGTCCTGCAGATAAAGATCCCAGTAGTTGCCATGAAAATGGTAGTTATCGTCCCCGTATTCCACCGAAGTCTGTTGGGGCAAACCAAGGGCCGTTTGACCTTTCAACTGCCCTTCATAAAGGAAGTCCGCAAAGTCATAGCCGGTGTTGATACCGGTGAAGATAAAGGAACCGCGGGCATTGCCGCTCGCCTCGGTGTTGAGTTGAATGCGCCGAAAGTCCCCACCCCATCGCCAACTGTGCTTGCCATGTGTCCAGACCACACTGTCGGAAAATGTGTAGGTCTGGTTGCGGAGTAGTTGCGGATTGACGTCCTGAAGGCTCGCGAAGTTGCTGAAGGATAAATTCGGCAAGCCCCAATCGAACGGATTCGTCGAGATCCCTGTGATTCCGAGGGAGCCGGCAAGGTCGTTGTTAAAGGCATAGAGGTTTTGTGTTTGCGTCCGGCTGCGGTTGAAATCGAAGCGAACGCTGTTGGTGAGCTTTCCGATTGTCCGGACGTAGCCGATGGGCACATCGAAACTGCGCACGCTCGAACTACCGCCCACGCTGGGAAAGGGGTTCGTAATGGTTGCGTTCGAACCATGATAGTGAAAGCCGAAGGTCAGATTGTTGCGTGGAGCCCCGCGTCCGCCCCGCCGTCCGCCTGCAGGCGCAGCCCCGAAGGTGTGATTGACGCGCACATTCAGGTCATTGCTGCTGTTGTTCGCGGATGTGACGAAGTGAAAATTCTGAAAGCTTCCGGGAAGATTCGGCTCTGGGATGTACTGCAGTAAACCCTTTGCGATCGGGTTGATCTGCGGGAGCGTGTTGTTTGGGAAAGGCTTGCTCGTTGTAGGATCTACGATTTCTACGGGAGTGCCCTTGGCTGGCCCCGACGTGTAAAGGGTTTGAGAGAAGTTTCCTTGGCGCTCCAGCAAAGTGGGGACAGTGGAAAACTGATCGAAGGGATTCTCTCCGTGCTTGCCGTTGTAATTGGCGAAGAAAAATGTCTTCGTACCGCCGTGATAGATCTTAGGAATATTGAGCGGCCCGCCCACTGAACCGCCGAAACTGTTCTGCACATACGCAGGGTTCGAGGGTGGCTCGCCGGCGAGAGCATAAGGTGCTGCGTTGAGCGCCGAATCGCCGATTCCGTAGTAGATCGAGCCATGCGGATGATTGACGTCGAAGCGGCGGCCACCAAATGTCATAGCTCGACCGGGCCCTCCGCCTCCGAATCCACTCCCGCCGGGCCCACCGAAACCGCCGGGGCCACCGAATCCAGCACCCTGTTGGCGTACGTCATTGATACGTTGCTGGAGTTCGTCTCCGCTCATCCCGTTGAACGAATTCGAGGGGTTTCCAGAAACTGTGACCGACTCGGTAGCGCTGTTCGGATCGATCCCCGGAACAGGCATGCCGGAAGGGACGACATCGCTGACGGAGCTCCCCGCCGCATCCTGGCCTGCCATGCTCTGCAGCACTGAAAGGTTCTGGAATCCGCGCTGAGCGGGAGCTTGCCCGGCTACTTTTCTCGGCTGAGGAGTCACCTCGCGCGTGCGCGACAACAGGGTCAGCTCAAAGTCTGCGAGCACATTCGTGTGGGCAGCGTCGATCACGACCTGCTCGGTGCCAACAGCAAACGCGACCATCTGCACTCGCACGGTGTAGGAACCGTAAGAAGGGACTGTTGTGGAAAAGCTCCCGTCGACATCGGTCCAGGTGGAGATTATCTCGGAGAGCGATCCCGCCGAGATACCAACGGCTGCGCCCGGAATCGGCATGTTGCCGGATTTCACTATCCCGTGAATCGTGCCAGCCTGTGGGCTGGCCTGCGGCTGGATTGCGTGAGGCTCGGTCGGCTGCGTCTGGCAACCGGCTTGATTAAGTCCGGAAAACAGAGTCAGGCCGAAAAGCAGACACAGCAAGACCAGCCCGTTCGTTGCAGTCATTGATCGTTCCCACGCTGGGCGCACCAGCCCCTCGAAGGGATAATAGCCCGATGGACAGGAAGTAGTCGTAGAATTTTGTCTATTCGTTCTCAATCGGAATTGCGGAATGCTTCAACCCGAGACGATGGTGTCGTTTTCCGCAATCTCGTGTGTTCCGTGTCCCGGCAATCGAAAGGTAAAGATTCGTAAAAGCCGGAGCGTTTTCACAACCTCAGCCTCATAATCGGGTTCATACAAGGGAACCGGACAGAACGTTCAGATGAGGAGACACTATGCTTAAACGCTGTTTGTTCGTAGTTATCCTGTCGGCCCTAGTGGCTGCAGCCTCGGTGTCAGTTTTCTCGCAAGACACTCAAAGCAACGATCAGCAATCTGCACCTGCGGGCGGGCAGCCCGAGCACGCGCCAGGACGCTACCATCTTGATCCGGCGAAGCGCACAGAGATGCTGACGAATCAACTCAAGCTCACCTCAGACCAGCAGCCCAAAGTGCTGGAAATCTTGAAGTCGGAGCAGTCGCAAATGGAAAGCCTGCGATCAGATTCCTCGCAGGACGATCGCCGATCCAAGATGATGGATCTCCGAAAAGCGTCGAACGACCAGATTCGCGCGCTTCTGGACTCCAAGCAGCAGAAGAAATGGGACGAAATGGAGAGCCGCCACGAACGGCATGGACACCATCAAGGCGGACAAGCTCCCGGCGCGGCACCAGATTCCTCCGAGCAAAAATGAGGCGTTAGCGTGATTCGCTCGGGGAGGCGTAGCTAAAAGGGGCGAGGAAATCGGGGTAATTTGCGCGGTGCGCGGCTCAGCCTCTCTGGGGAGAGGCTTTTTTCTTGACATCCTTTTTCATTGGATCAGTGATATGGGGGATGTTGCGCCAATTGACCTAAGACCGCCCATTCCAGCGTCGAGTTGCCGTCCCAAGTGCTGTTCTCCACAATCTCAACAGAACTCTGATAAGAGTTGGACGTGCGTTTGCGCCAAATCTTACAGGGCTCCGTACCGCACGTACCGCACGACTTATTGAAAGCGAACGGACGCTGCTGTCATAATCGACGGCTAGCGGAGCGTGCTTCCTGACTACAACCTCACTGACTGCAACCTTAGAAGAGCGCTGGCTGCCCGCGTCCGTTCTTTGCCTGCGCGACTACAGCCTGGACAAGTTTCTGCGTGACTTGATCGCGGGTGTGACGGTCGGATTGGTTGCACTGCCGCTGGCCATGGCATTTGCCATCGCGTCCGGGCTAACGCCGCAGGCGGGAATCTATTGTGCGGTGGTGACCGGATTCCTGATTTCTGCCTTGGGGGGATCGAAGACGCAGATCGGCGGTCCGACGGGAGCGTTTGTCGTAGTGATCGCGGGAATTGTCGCCGTGCACGGCGTGGATGGACTGTTTATGTGCACGGTGATGGCCGGCGTTCTGCTCGTTATTCTCGGGGTGACGGGCATGGGCACGGCGGTGAAGTTCATCCCCCGGCCCATCGTGATCGGTTTCACTAATGGAATCGCGGTTCTGATTGCGAGCACGCAGATAAAAGATTTCTTCGGATTAAAGATCGACAAGATTCCGGGAGAGTTCTGGCTGCGCATGGAAAGCATCGCAGCTAATTTTCATACTTTGTCGTACGCAGCGACGGCTCTTGGCCTCGGTACGCTGGCGACGCTGCTCGTGTGCCGCGCACTTTCGAGCCGCATTCCCGGGCCCATCGTGGCGATGGTCGCCGGCACGATCGCGGTGGTGGCATTCAAACTTCCGGTCGAAACCATTGGAACGCGCTTTGGCGGGATTCCGAGCGGACTGCCTCACTTCGCGATTCCACACTTCCGAGCCGATCTTATTCACGGTCTGCTGGGTCCGGCATTCACGGTGGCGATGCTGGGCGCAATTGAGTCTCTGATGTCGGCTGTGGTGGCGGACCGCATGAGCAATGACCATCACAATCCGAACGTCGAACTGATGGCGCAAGGCGTGGCCAATATTGTTTCACCCATGTTTGGCGGGCTGCCCGCCACGGGCGCGATTGCGCGTACCGCCACCAATATCCGCGCTGGCGCGAAGACGCCAGTTGCCGGAATGATTCACGCGCTAACTCTTGTCTGTATCCTGCTGTTTGCCGCGCCTCTAACCAGGTTTATTCCGATGGCGTCGCTGGCCGCGATTTTGCTGGTGGTGGCCTACAACATGGGCGAATGGCGGGAGATCCCGCAACTGCTGAAACTTACCAAGACCGACATCAGCATCTGGCTGCTCACCTTCGCGCTCACCGTTTTTGCCGACCTCACGGTGGCGGTCGAGGCAGGCATGATTCTGGCGGCGTTGTTGTTTATCGGCCGGGTGGCGAACACTACGACCGTATCTCAGGTCACCGATGACTACGTGGAAGATGGGCGTGTGCATATCCTGCAGGACAAAGATATTCCGTACTACGCAACCATTTTCCGCATTCACGGGCCGTTTCTGTTTGGGGCGACGGACAAGGTCGCGGTGATCGTGGAGAAAATCCATGAGCTGCCGCCCGTGGTGATTCTGCGCTTGCGCAACATGACTGCGATTGACGCAACTGGGCTATTCGCGCTGGAGGAAGTGGCGCGGGAACTGCATGCGGCCAAGCGGACTCTGATTCTCTGCGGGGCTCGGGAGCAGCCCGCGAAGCTGATTCGGCAGGCCGAGTTTGAAGATGTCATCGGACGCGAAAACATTTGTGACAACGTGCAGGAGGCGCTGCGACGGGCAGAAGACGTCTTTAAGAGAATTGAGAACAAGGCCGCGGCGGGCGCCAATTGAGATCGGTCCTCCCCCGAGGCCGAACTCATCCACCCATTTTCGACGTCCGCCAAGACCTCTCCGGTCATGCAATTCTCGATGGTGCCGTCGCTAAGAGCTGCTCCGAAGCGCTTGCGTAGCCCAGCCCAGCACCCTTCCAGATAACTGTTGCGAACAGACGTTT
>DATNKA010000606.1:0-2085 GCA_035603655.1 Candidatus Acidiferrales bacterium
GAGAACATCGATATCGGCGGACCGTCCATGATCCGCTCCGCCGCCAAGAATTTTCACGATGTCGCCGTCATCACGTCACCTTCCGATTACACGGCCATTGCCGAAGAACTTAGCCGCACCGCGGGCACGCTCTCGCTTGAAACCAAATGGCAGCTTGCCCAGAAAGCTTTCGCCACCACGGCTGCCTACGATTCCGCTATTGCCTCCACCCTCGAGCGCGTCTCCACCGATTTTCAACTGCCACCACCCGCGAACGACTCCTTCCCGCAGGTCCTTCGCCTTTCATTCCAGAAGACCGGCGACCTGCGCTACGGCGAGAACCCGCACCATAAGGCGGCGATGTACTCCGATGGTTCGGGTCTCGGCGTGGCCAATGCCCAGCAGATTCAGGGCAAAGAACTTTCCTACAACAATATCGTCGACCTGCAGTGCGCCTGGGACCTGGCGCAGGAATTCGACGAACCGGCCTGCGCCATCGTCAAACACACCAACCCCTGCGGCTTCGCGGTCGGGAAGACGATTGCGGAAGCCTACATGCGCGCCCTCGAGTGCGATCCCGTATCCGCCTTCGGCGGCGTCGTAGGGGTAAATCGCGACCTTAATGCCCCGGCTGCCGAAGAAATGCACAAACTTTTTCTGGAAGTGATTGCCGCCCCAGAGTTCGAAGAAGCGGCAAAATCCGCGTTTGCCACTAAGAAGAATTTGCGCTTGGTGAAAGTCACAGCGGCACCTCATAAATGGATCCTGAAAAAGATTTCCGGGGGCGTTCTCCTGCAGGAAACTGACTTCCGTCCCTTATTCGATATCGACCTCAAAGTCGTGACCAAGCGCCGCCCCACGGTGGAAGAAACGCGCGCGCTTCTGTTCGCCTGGAAAGTTTGCAAGCACGTCAAATCAAACGCCATCGTTTACGCCCGGGAAGGACAGACTGTGGGCATCGGAGCGGGACAGATGAGCCGCGTCGATGCGGCCAAAATCGGCGCCATGAAAGCGAAACTCCCGCTGCCGGGAACGGTCGCGGCCTCGGATGCATTTTTTCCATTCCCCGATGGAGTGGAGGAAATTGCCAGGGCGGGCGCTACCGCTATCATTCAACCCGGTGGCTCGCAGCGCGATCAGGAAGTCATCGCAGCCGCCGATCGACTGGGGCTGGCGATGCTGTTCACCGGCGTCCGCCACTTCCTCCACTAAAGGCTTTACCAAACTTGACAATCTTTTTGTGCAAGACCCCGGCAGTCCGTGTACTTCCGGGAGTGCACGCGTCACAAGGTTTGCCACTGTTTTTCCCAATCAAGCGTCTAATGAGGTTAGAATTAGAGCACCCCAGCCCCGGTGGTTTTGCATCCAATGGACATGTATTCTGTAAGTGCGTTCGGCTCTAATGGTTTTTTGCAATCAATTCCAGCGTCGTCAGGTCGAGCATGAATCGAATTTTCCGCCTCACTTTGATGCTCTCGTTTTTCGCAGCGGCAGCATCCGCGCAAACCACCCCGCCCGCGCATGCTGAATCCAAGCCGGTGGACAGCAAACCCGCGCCGGCCTCGGCCCGTAAAGTTGACCATGCCGCCGCGTATTACCATTACACGCTGGCGCACTTATACGAGGAACAGGTCACAGCCTATGGCCGCAGCGAGTTGGCGAATAAAGCCATGGAGGAGTACCGGCTCGCCATCGACGCCGATCCGTCCTCCGAATTCTTAACCGCCGGTCTGGCGGAGCTCTACGTTAAAACCGGGCGCATTCGCGATGCGGTGCTCCAGGCGCAGGAGATCATCAAGCGCGACCCCAACAATCTTGAAGCGCACAAGCTGCTGGGGCGGATTTATCTGCGCTCTCTCGGCGATATGCCGGGCAACGGTAACGGCTCCGAGAATGTGCTGAAACTGGCGATCGAGCAGTATGAAGAGATCGTCAAGATCGAGCCTAACAATGTGGACGATCACCTGCTGCTCGGCCGGCTCTACCGCCTGAACAATGATCTGCAGAAGGCGGAGAATGAATTGAAGGTTGCAGTAAAGCTTGACCCTGATTCGGAAGAGGCCGTGACCACGCTTGCCCTGCTCTACACCGATGAAGGCGACACAG
>DATNKA010000607.1:0-6805 GCA_035603655.1 Candidatus Acidiferrales bacterium
CCAGGCGGGAGAGCTTGACCAGGGCTGAGGCCAGGTTAACGGCGTCGTCCATATTCGAGACCGCGGCATCATCGGCAGCTAGCTCCGCGGCCTGCGACCAGGCGCTTTCCAGGTTGGCCATGCCGGGGAAAAAACAAAAACGGAAGACAAGTTTTTTCAAGTTGTCGAAGGACTGCATGTGCGCCAGTTCATGCTTGAGCGCGATGTGCAGTTCGTCCTGACTCAAAAGCGCAACCGTGAATTCTGAAACCAGCACTCTCGGCCGCCGCACACCCACCAGCGTGAGTGGCGGAGCATCGCGTCCCGATCGTAATGTCACCATTTGCACCCCAGCATCCACATTCAGAGAGTGCGCGCCTTCCTGCCAGCGCGCCACGACGCGAGAAGTCTTGATCTGGGCGGTGATCACGCGGAAGCAGCCGTACGCAATCAGCAAGAGCGCGCAAACGCTCAGCGTGAGCGGCATCGCACCCGTGCCCTCAGCAATCGAACGGGGTTCCAGCAACTGAAACGAGGGCACGACAAAAGCGAGTGTAATGACAACGGAGGCGGCTAACGGAAGAACCCGCAACGCGAAGAGCAAAGCGGCCAGGCTCTGTTCCGTCGCCTGCAACCATCTCAGCAAGCGCCATGCCGTTGCCACCAGCGCCGATAGCAGACAATAGAGCAGAACGAAGAAGGTAAGCGAGATGGCGATTCCGCGCAGCGCAAACATCAGCATTGTTCCCGATCTCTAGTTTCCCGGCCGTTAGTTTGCCGGCTCCGGAGCTCCCGGCGTTTGCGTCCAACCAGGACTTGCAACTCATCCAGCAGTTGCGCGTCCTGGCTGCTGAGAGCTTCCACCAGATACGAGAGAGGCAACGACGAAGCATCGCCAGACCCCAGCAATTGCCGGATGCTCTCCAGCGCCGTGACCCGTTGCAGTTCTTCAGGAGTGTGGCGCGGAGTGTAACGGAACGCCCTGCCTTCGGCGACGCGGTCGAGCAGGCCCTTCTTGTAGAGACGGTCCATGGTCGTCATCACGGTCGTATAGGCCTGGTGGATCTTGCCATCCGCAAGCAGTTCGCGAACCGTGGCGCTGCCATGCGACCAAAGCCTTTGCAGCACCTGCTGCTCGAAAGGACCCAGTTGAGGCCTAGAACCTGACCCGAAAATTGAAAACGCTTTTGTCATCCCGGATGCAACCGCCAGTGCGCCGACCGAAGGGTCGTCAGCTCGAAAAGCATACCATCGGATAGCCTGCCTTGCACCAACTGTTGAATACTTTTTTCAGTCTCACAACCATAGACTCAGCGGGATCGCATGGTTTGTAGAAGGCCAAAGCGGAGGGAAGCGGGAATACGAGCGGGCGAAAAATCTGGCGATTCGAATTAAGTTCGCAAGTCTTGCTTGACCTTGTCATTTGCTTGACCTCCCCCACCTTCGGCGTATACCATTATGTCGATCTTAATAGTAGGCTTTGCTATGTCACTGTCGGCAATTCATAAACCGCTTCACAGTCTTCCCTGCCCCTCCGTCGTGCCTTTTAGCCTAAAGGCGTCGGCATTGGTGTTTGAAGACGCTCAGTCCAAGGCATTGCTTGAAAGAATGCGTTTGATCGGTCCCAGCACTGCAAACGTGCTGGTGACTGGGGAAACGGGTACCGGCAAGGAACTCATTGCCCGTCACATTCATAAGTTGAGTCCACGGGCCGACGGCCCATTTGTGGCGGTGAATTGCGGAGCTTTTTCTGAAAGCCTGGTGGATAGCGAACTGTTCGGCCACGAGCGAGGCTCTTTCACCGGGGCCACGATTGCTCGGGCGGGATGGTTTGAAGCGGCTCGGGGTGGAACGTTATTCCTCGATGAAATCGGAGATCTACCCTTTTCGATGCAGGTGAAGTTGCTTCGAGTGCTGCAAGAACGCCAAGTGGTTCGGCTGGGTTCGCGCAGTCCCGTTGCGATTGACGTTCGCTTGGTCGCTGCGACCAACGTGAATCTGGAGAATGCAGTCGCCGCAGGACGTTTCCGCGAAGATCTTTACTACCGGCTGCAGGTCGCCACGTTGCACATTCCCCCGTTGCGCGAACGGCCGGATGACATTCTGCCATTGGCGCAATATTTTCTCGGAGTCTATGGGGAACGTCTGGGACTGAAAGATCCTGCACTGAGTTCGGAGGCGATCGATGTCCTGGTAAGCGGGCACTCTTGGCCAGGCAATACGCGCGAGTTGGAAAATGTCATCCAGCACGCTTTGCTGGTTTGCCGGGAAAATGTAGTTCGGCCGGAGGATTTGAGGCTTTCTCCCCTTGGACTCCGAAGCGCTGCGGGCGGCGGCGCAACGCAGCCCTTCAAAGCATTGCAGGACGCCCTACTGGAGCTCTTTGAACGTGGCCGTCCCAACTTATACGCGGAGATCGAGGCAGCCGTCACGAGAACAGCCTATGACTTCTGTGCCCGCAACCAGGTTCAAACCGCCCGGCTGCTCGGCATCAGCCGGAACATTGTTAGGGCCAAGCTGATGCAATGCGGTGAATTGCCAAGCAGCCGATAAAACGACGTTGTAATACGCACAGTCGAGCCTGATGGTCGAGGGATTAATAGAAGGCGTGCGGCTGAAACCCCTCGACATGGTTGCAACGATAAGGACAGATAAAAGTCCTAGGATTGTGTTCCCGAGCGTGTTCAAGCTTTCCTCCGAGAGTCCAGTTTGCCATGCTGAGCGAAGCCGGGGACCTTTGCATTTTGTCAGTGCCACGGAATGCGCTTCGCTCAGGATGACAGCCCAGGATTTGTGCTGTGGCCTAAGAAACACGACACTAGCTTTGCTGCGCCGGCACGGGTGCCGCGGCTTGCGTGCGCGGCTGATATTCATTCGCGACGAGCTCTCCGAACGGACCAGTAATGTTTCCAACTGATCGTTCCGGTCTCAACGAAACCGGCAAATGTGGAAAAAGCAAATCAGCCACCCGATACGCCTCTTCCAGATGTGGATACCCGGATAATATGAACGTTTCAATTCCCAGGTTGGCGTACTCTTGCATTCTTTTCGCTACGGTCGCCGGGTTGCCAACCAGCGCTGTTCCGGCGCCTCCGCGCACAAGGCCCACGCCCGCCCATAGATTGGGACTGACCTCCAGTTTTTCGCGGCCTCCGCGATGCAACTCGGCCATGCGGCGCTGACCTTCAGAATCGAATCGCGCGAAGGTTTTTTGCGCCCGGGAGATCGTATCGTCGTCGACGTAGCGAATCAGATCATCGGCAGCAGCCCACGCTTCCTCCTCGGTTTCGCGAACAATCACGTGCAAACGAATTCCGAATCTGACGGCGCGTCCCTGTTCCTCTGCCATGCGCCGCACCGTCTCAATCTTCTCTTCAACTTGTTTTGGCGGTTCTCCCCATGTGAGGTAGACGTCGACCTGTCGCGCCGCCAGGTTGTAAGCAACCTTGGATGATCCGCCGAAATAGAGCGGAGGATGCGGCTTTTGCACAGCCGGATACAACACCTTCGCGTTCTCCACGTGAAGGTGCTTGCCGTTCAACGAAATTCCCTTACCCGCCACTGCCTCGCGCCATATCTGAAGAAATTCCTCCGTCACTTCATAGCGCTCATCGTGAGAGAGAAAGACTCCGTCACCGAGTGCCTCGTCTGGATCGCCGCCAGTCACGACATTGATCAGCAGTCGTCCCTCGGAAAGCCGGTCGAACGTCGCCGCCATTCGTGCCGCAGCCGTCGGGGACGTGATACCGGGACGAATCGCGACCAAAAACTTTAGCCTTGTCGTTACCGGGACCAAAGTTGATGCCACGACCCAAGCGTCTTCGCACGACCTGCCGGTGGGCAGCAGAACGCCTTGAAACCCGAGCTGATCGGCGGCTTGAGCGACCTGCTTCAGATACCCGTAGTTGACGGTCCGCGCCTGTTCCGCGGTGCCGAGGTAGCGACCGTCGCCATGAGTGGGTAAGAACCAGAATAATTCCATTCGTTCGGTCTCCATTTCCGGGGGGACTCAGTTCCACATAAGCTTTGGCAATTGTCTTGCCAATAGACAGGGGAGCCTATGTCCATGAATTTGAAGTTTTCAAGCGGTTACGCCCAATGTGAACTGGTTTAGTCAGTAGTGATGTGCTGCCAAGGCAACACCGGTTCAGCAGTTGTGCTGCCGGAGCAGCAATCGGTGACCGTCCGGACTATCGGCCGACATGCCTGACGACACGGGAGGGCTATGGTGCTTTCTACAGTGAATCATATCGCTATCAATGTGCCGCCCCGGCACCACGCTTTCGGGATTGCCGATCAATTGGCGGCAGCATTTGCTCAAACTGCCGTCGAACGCGACAAGCGGGGCGGTACCGCGAAAACTGAACGAGACCTGTTGCGTGCGAGCGGGCTGCTCAACGTGACCATCCCCGCAGGCTTGGGGGGCTGGGGGATGGAATGGCCCGACACGATGAAACTCATACGAGTCTTTGCTCGTGTGGATAGTTCAATCGCTCATCTGTTCGGATTTCAGCATCTAATGCTTGCTTCCGTGTCACTCTACGGATCGTGCGCACAAACCGAGGAGCTCTTTTCTGAAACCGTCCGCAATAAATGGTTCTGGGGTAATGCGCTCAATCCGCTCGATAAGCGTACGAGCCTGACGCCCAAGTATGGCGCGGGATACCTCATCAACGGGCGCAAGAGTTTTTGTTCCGGCGCAGTTGACTCTGACATGCTGATCGTATCCGCGATTCGTTCCGCGGACGAACAATTCATGGTAGCCGCCTTACCCTCAGACCGACCGGGGATTCGTATTCTCGACGACTGGGATGCCATGGGTCAGCGGCAAACCGATAGCGGAACGGTGGAGTTCTGTGAGGTTGCCGCGGGGCAGGGAGAGTTCCTGAAGACTCCCGGCCCGTTAGGAAGCGTCAAGGCTTCTTTGCGTTCATGTATCGCTCAGCTGATTCTGAGCAACATCTTTCTGGGGGTCGCCGAAGGAGCGCTGGAGGAATCGCGCAATTACACTCTGGCGCAAACCCGACCCTGGATTGCTTCAACCGCGCAGAGCGCCACGGAAGATCCCTACATCCTTGCCAACTACGGCAGCTTTTTTGTGAACCTTCAGGCGGCACAAGCCCTCACTGACATCGCGGGCGAGTCACTCCAGAGAGCATGGGAGAGCGGAGACGCCATTACGGATAATCAGCGCGGCAAGTGCGCGCTGGACATTGCGACCTCGAAGGTGACTACCACCAAGGTTGGCTTGGAGATCACCACGCGCATGTTCGACGTGATGGGAGCGCGTGCCGCCGCCGGCCCCGCCAGGGTCGATCGCTTCTGGCGCAACTTGCGCACTCACACTTTGCATGATCCGGTCGACTATAAGATTCGTGAGTTGGGAGACTGGGCGTTGAATCACCAGTTCCCGAAGCCGACATTTTATTCGTGAACATTATTCGTGAACATTATTCGTGAACGGCGATCGAATAAGGACTCAGACTTATGCGCAATTCTTTACCCGCAAGGTTTTACAACACGTTCCTTATGGCTACCTTGACCCTCACGGTCTTCGCGCCATTCACTCTCGCCCAGAATGCTGACAACGTGATACGCATCGGATACCAAAAGTACGGAACGCTGGTGCTCCTCAAGGCTCGCGGCGGTCTGGAAAAACGGCTGGCGCCGTTGCACGTGCAAGTTAAGTGGACCGAGTTTCCGGCGGGTCCGCAGCTGCTCGAGGGTTTGAACGTGGGCAGCATCGACTTCGGTACGGTGGGCGAAGCCCCACCCATCTTCGCTCAGGCAGCCGGGGCGGATTTGGTTTACGTCGGAAATGAACCACCGGCTTCCACTGGCGAGGCGATTCTTGTTCCTAAGAACTCGCCCATCAAAACTGTGGCCGAACTCAAGGGTAAGAAAGTGGCGCTCAACAAAGGCTCAAACGTTCACTTTTTGCTGGTTAAGCTGTTGCAAAAGGCAGGCGTGCAGTACACGGACATCGACGCCGTCTTCCTCACGCCAGCGGACGCGCGAGCGGCGTTCGAGCGTGGCAGCGTGGACGCCTGGGCTATCTGGGAACCTTTTCTCGCTGCCGCTCAAACCCAAACAGGTGCTCGCATTCTTGCTAATGGCAACGGGGTCGTCAGCAATCATCAATTCTTCCTGGCTTCCCGACCGTACGCCTCGAAACGGGTGGATATCGTCGCGATCGTCCTGGAGGAACTAGCCGCCGTTGATCAGTGGACGAAGGCGAATCCGAAGGACGCTGCGACAGCACTCTCACCGCAGATTGGTTTAGATCAGCCAACACTAGAGCTGGCACTGTCGCGCGGCGGGTATGGCGTGACGCCAGTCAGCGATGCCGTGCTCGCTGAGCAGCAAGCGATCGCTGACTCCTTCTACGAACTTAAACTGATTCCCAAGCGCATTAATGTCCGCGCTGCGACGCTACAAGGAGCAGTACCAGGAACTCAGTCGCATGCCAAACGCTGAGTGGGGCGCCATGACCAACATTAGTCCGGCATCACCATGAATACTCAACGTCAGCAGCGAACTCTCGTGAAGCAAGCATTGCCCTGGGCCGTGCCCATTCTGTTGCTGATCGTCTGGCAGTGGGCATCTTCTGCGGGGATCCTGCCGAGCCGTTTCTTGCCCGCACCACGGGCGGTAATTCGCTCGTTCGTCGAACTCAGCGCTTCCGGAGAATTGTGGTCTCATGTGCGAGTCAGTGCCTTGCGGGCATTATCAGGCTTTGTGGTTGGGGGCGGGCTCGGACTACTGCTTGGACTGCTTACCGGTTCATGGCATTGGGCCGAGACCGTGCTCGATACCACCATTCAAA
>DATNKA010000608.1:0-4554 GCA_035603655.1 Candidatus Acidiferrales bacterium
TGGAAACCCGCGCCGAAGTTAATTACGTTTTACCCAAGCTTTTCACACAGTCCACCATCGATCTCTGCTGGCAAGCGTGCTCCGAAATGGTCCATTGCTGGAAGTACCAGACCGGAAACGCCGAAGAAGAATTCAAGAGGAAGCTGGGAGCGGATTATAACAAGCCGGGCGGCCTAAATATGGCGGACCGCAAAACAGTGCTTTCGAAGCTTGGGATGACTTGGGCCAGTGTCGCCAGTGTCAACGAACTCCACGAAATCGTGGCTGTGAGGGGGCCTCTTTTTGTGGCGGAAACTAATGGAAACGTCCACGCTCAGGTCCTGACCGGCTACAATCTGATGACTGTCGAATGGTATCTCCTCGACCCGCTTGGCAAGGGGATGAGGATTGATTTCAATACTTCCGGCGCGGTCACAGGCGGCAGTATAGGTCAAGCGACACTCGCCAACATGTCGCGCAAGCGACCGATCAACTCGATGGTCCTCGACCCCCTGATGTTTGGATACCGTTAAGTTCTCGCCATTCGGAACGCAGCGAGTTTGTTCCAATGGAGGGTAAATAATTTCTAATTGACTTGCGTCATAGCTTATGCCCCGCTCTTCTCATAGTCCAAACCGACATCGCGAGATGCACTCAAGGGCTGGACGCAAATCGCGGAATTCTTAGGTGAACCTGTTTCGGTTGTCCAACGATGGGCGTCGGATGGAACGCCGGTTCATCGGGATGGCCGGTTTTATGCGGCCCGCTCTGGCTAAGGCACTAGCATTACGAAAGTAACAATGTAACGAATTCCCTCGTGTGTGCAAGCGCACGGTCTAACTCCAGCGATTTGCACTTAAGCTACTGACTCTGCACTCCGTCTGTTGGCAACATAACTGCATCATCAATATCGAGTTTCTTTCCTTCCCTATCTCCTCCCCCAAAAAGATTCTCCCGAGGAGGAGCGGATCGTGTCACAAACCGACGCTATAAGCCGGATGCCCCGCAGGCTAGTATGGATCGACGAAACACGTTGTCGGGCTTTTGGTTGCTCCGAATGTGCTTGGGTGTTCAACCCGTCTGGCTCGGCGACTGGAAGTTCCCTTAGCGAAGCGATGCGAAACTTCGAGTTGCAGCGCGACAGAGAGTTTTCATCTCATGTTTGCGCCGATCACCCGAGAACGATGGGCGCTTGAGCCAGTCCACTCGTTTTGCACATTGCGGGGACTGCAAGCTTTTGCTAGAGACTTTTCAGGGGAGGGTTGCACCAGTTTCGCCATCTGGTTACAGGGTGGGATTACCAGGTTGAGAACTTCGTCGGGATGCTGCGCCTCGGCTGCATGAAGATCTTATTCCGATATGTTCGAGAGTCTCTTTAGTGGGCCTTCAGTAATCAGTTGTTTTTCTCTAGCTTACGGACAATCTCTTCCAGCCTTTGCCGCTTATTCGCATCGGCCTTCTCCTGGATGGCTTTGAGGGCAAGAATTTGGGCTTTACCCAGACTATCGGCAGCACTGACTACAACGTCAGGGTGTATGCCAGTGCCCTCCCAGTTTTTGCCAGTAGCGGGGTCGACCGCTCTTCCGGTCGGGAGAAACAACGAAAAGTGGTCATCGATACGTTTCATGCTGCCTGGGTTGGCGGCACCGGCAGTGACTTCCCCCACCAGAGTCGCCAGTTTTAGATTCTTCATGTTATAGCAGAACCCCTCGGCGGCAGAGACGGTGTCCTTGCTGGTGAGAAGGTACACATTGCGGTCCAAATATTTCCTCCCCTTAATCGACGGAGAGGTGAAAGACTCCACCGTTTTCGACAGCGGTTTCCAGTAAATTCCAACAAGCTGTTGGGGATTCCCTTCGACGAAATAGCTCACCAGTAAAGCGACCGCATCTGCGCGTCCACCGTCGTTATTGCGCAGATCGAGGATGAGAGCGTCAGTATTCGAGACAAACTCCATTGCGGCCGCAAGCGTCTCGCCAATTGCTTCCGCACGATGAAAGTTGTCAAAAGCGATGTATCCTACATTTCCTTTGAGTATCTCGATTTTTCTAAAGCCGTAATTGTCGCCCTTCCCAGCATCGAACCGCTCTTCGCGCGTTGGTGCTGCTGATGCTGTAGGCTCCTGTGTTAAAACATCGGATGAATAGTCAATCTCGAAGTGCAGGTCATGCGCGGCGGATTGCAAGTTTGTGGTCAAACGACGGGCGAATTCTTCGCCACTCGCAGTGTCATAAGCGCCACCCTCTTCGTACTTATGAATCTCTCGGGCGATGTCCGGAGCTTTCTCCGAGTAGATGTACCCGGCAGCGATTTCTTTCAGAACACGCTCAATAACCGTACGCCGTGCGGCCTGGTCGAGTGCAGTGCTCTGCGCGTGCAAGAGAGACACGGTTATGATGGCTGTAAGGACCATGAATATCGTGGCGCGCATCTTCCTTCTCTCGTACATAACGGTCACCTGGGGCATCATACCCCATCGCATTTCCACGAACACTTTGCATTCTTTCCATGGAAGGTGTTGACCTTAAATTGTTTATGAGACCGTCTCTAGTGTGTTCCCATGCTTCACAGCGATATTGTTCGAGCATGATTGAAACGGAGAACTGATTGAAGTGGACCAGCGTTCAAGGCCTGGGACCGAGTTCACGTTTGGGCCGGACTCCGATTGGGTGACTTTTGTGACGCCGGGCATGAGAGGCGTGATCGGATGGAAATGTTGCTTAGTGGCAGAATATGAACAGGATGTGGCGCAGTACCGCGAACGCGCTGGAAATTAGGACCGCGTCCACAATAACGGCACGTCGCCGCTTCTGGTCGATGATTGCCAAGAGCCCGACGAAGATCGCTGCATCAAGGATTGTCATTCCGCCTTGTGATAAGCAGTCTTCAATCTACGTCAGCGAACGGGCCGATAAGAATGGCTATAAAGTATGCCCGAACGTAATCATCGCGTAACAAGCTAAGGCTGCGTTCCCCAGCAACGCACTTAGTAGGACACTACTACGGGCGTCCGTTTGACAAATTGGCAGTTCAACTTCGATTTGTCTAGCGCTTCCGAGAATCTGTTTTTCCAACAGATCCTAACTCCTCTTGACGCTGTTTCAAAAAAGCATCAACCGCCCGCCGAATCAATTCCGCAACGGGCGCGACCCGTGACTCGGGAAAGCTCTGCCAATTTGTCAAACGACGCGGCGAAAAAGAGGGTGTCCAAAGAATTCAGCGACGACGATATGCTCCGAGCGATGGGGATCCGCCTTGACGCTGGGCAGTCCGAATGATTGCGCTGGTGCCGGGTAGTAACAAATATTCAATGAAGTACACGAAAAACCGGAATTTTCGTGAGGACCGCCTCCTAGATGCAGATCGGCCGGGTTGCATACAGGATCAAACGGAGCGGTATCTCGAAACCGCATACGTACGCTCCCGCCTGCAAGCTCGATATGACTGGGATTCGGTCGTGATGGATGCGAACGCCCGCCGAGCCCTGCTTGATTCCGGCCAAGAGTTTGAACTGGTATTGTCCAATTTGGTGATGCCGAGCCTTGACGGCATCGAGTTACTGCAACGGCTTAAGGACAAGCATCCTGACGTTCCTGCGGTAATGGTAACGGCGGTGCAGGATACTCCCATCGCTCTGACGGCTATCTGCAACGGAGCTTAGGACTATTTGTCCTATTACAGTCGTCGCTCTTTCACCGCCTGTACCGTTTCGTCTCTTCGTCGTCAGGCGAGCGTCGGCGAGGAAGTCCCTTTGCCGAGGCCTCGGATCCGGGTGGTTCTCGGAACGGTTCCACAGAAATGTGCTCGTAACACACTTCCAGCACGGTCAGGTATTCTGTGCCGCCCGGCACTTGAAGGACTACGCTGTCACCCGCTGCCGACTTCATCAACGCGCGCCCCAGAGGGGACACCCAACTGATGTGGTTCCGATTGAGATCGATTTCGTCTGTGCCAACGATGCTCACCACTCGCTCCGCTCCTGCGGCATTGGCATAGCGCACGGTCGCTCCGAAGAATGCCCTCGTCGCCGCCTGCCCCGCTCTCGGAGCTTCCGGGTCCACCACTTCCGCGGCTTCGATTCGCTTCGTGAGAAAGCGAATCCGCCCATCGATCTGCCGCAGCCGCCGCTTGCCGTACTGATAGTCCGCGTTTTCACTGCGGTCGCCATTGCTGGCAGCCCACGCCACTACCTCCGTCACGGCCGGGCGTTCCCTGGTGAGCAGAAACCGGTGCTCATCTTTGAGACGCTCCAGCCCGCTCCGCGTTATGTAGTTCTTGCTTGGCGTAGCGGGCTCGTCCCCTTGTGGTTTTCTCGTGAACCCTTTCCGCATCTCGTAGTCCTCCCAGCGCGAATCCAGTGGGTGCCCCCAATGAATGCGGATGAACGCGGATGGAAAACACTGTAGGTCATCCACGTTCATGGGAGTTCCTCTGCGGCCCTAACTGATTTTTTCACGTCTTCCGGTCCCTTAGCGATCCTATCCATCATCTCGGACAAGTGCCGGCGAAGGCATGCTTGGGAGATCAGTACTGAAGCCGGCGTGTGTGAATCGATTTCAGCGGATTATCGACGGT
>DATNKA010000609.1:0-4495 GCA_035603655.1 Candidatus Acidiferrales bacterium
TCACGAGGCAGTAGTAGTTGGGCAATCTACGGTATCCATACCAGGAACTCGGGTTGAATTGATCGCAACCACTCCCGGTGTCGAGCTGAACACGCAGCTAGAGGGTGGGGATTAGAACTCGGCTGAACATGCAGGAATTCGCGTATCGACACTGATTGGTTCAGTGCTGCGGTGGATTTGTGACCTATACCACCCGAGACCTCATAGGACTCTGCAAATGAGTCCATCACAAAAATGGCTCACCAGCATAACGGACGAGATCCGGGTGCCCGCTAATCCCGCCGAACTCGATTTCATCATTGGGCGTCCGGAACAGCGGACACTAACACACAAAGGCACGACGTCGCTGACATACCCGACCGCATAATTCTTCCATCCGCCCGGCGTTCGCCGGTGTCGCGGTATCGCGAACGGCAGGAGTTCACGTGATTCGTGAGACAGCGGTGGAATTTTCAACTTTTGGGGGTATTCGAATTTCAGTTTTTGGGGGTTGCTTGAGCGCAACTCGCTGATTTTCCAGCCGCCCGAATTTCATGTTTTGCGCACGCCCACAAAACCTGTCGGCCGGACGGTACGAAGGTTCTAGCTCAGCTTATCTCTCTGCCAGACGAGCCGCCTGGGTCATCAGGTAATTCTGTTCCGGGATGCTTGTCGTCCGGCTGGCTGCAATGCGGTAGTGCTTGATGGCGCTGTCGCAATCGCCAACCATCTCAAGCAAATGGGCACGAACCGCCTCGAGACGATAGTGACCAGCAAGCCGATCGTCGGTATCGAGCGTTTTTAGCAGTTCGAGACCCTTCGCAGGACCGTTTACCATGGCGGCTGCGATTGCATGATTGAGCGTGACCATGGGGCTGGGCGACACACGTTTCAGGAGTTCGTACAAGGCAAGGATCTGCGGCCAGTCCGTGTCTTCAGTTCGTGCCGCTTCGTCATGAACTGCGGCGACTGCCGCCTGCAACTGATACAGACCGACGGATCCTTTCGATAGCGCGGTGGTCAGATGCGCGATGCCTTCGGAGATCTCGGCCCGATCCCACAGAGTTCGGTCTTGTTTATTCAGGGGGATCAATTCCTCATCAGGTCCCGTTCGCGCCGCACGGCGAGCGTCGGTCAACAACATGAGTGCCAGCAGGCCTGCTACTTCTGCATCACCGGGAAGCAGCGCTTTCGCACAGCGAGTCAACCGGATCGCCTCACGCGCCAAATCGAGCCGCTGCAAGTGTGCTCCGACGCTGCTGGCGTAACCTTCATTGAAGATCAGATAGAGCACATGGAGAACTGCGGGCAGCCGCTCTGCACGCTCGTGCGCAGAAGGCAGACGGAATGGCACGCCGGAAGTCTTGATGCTTTGCTTCGCGCGGCTGATCCGCTGCGCCATCGTCGCCTCAGGAACCAGGAATGCGTTGGCAATTTCCGTCGTAGTTAAACCGCCGACGGCACGCAGGGTCATCGCAATTGCCGAGGACGAAGTCAAAGCGGGATGGCAGCACATGAACAGGAGAATGAGAGTGTCATCAGGATCCATGTCAGACTCGATATCTACCGGGGGCTCCATGATCTCCACATCCCTCGCGACTGTGGTTTCCCTCTGACGACGGGCAATTTCGCTGCGCACCAGGTCGGTCATGCGGCGGGATGCGACCTGAATCAACCAGCCGCGTGGATTCTCGGGAACACCCTCCTGCGGCCATTGCGTGAAGGCCGCAATCATCGCCTCCTGCACCGCATCTTCGGCCGAGGAGAAGTCGCGAAAACGGCGAGCAACTGCACCGAGCACCTGTGGCGCAAGTTCGCGCAACAAATGCTCGGAAGTCACGTCCCATGGCTTGGTCATCGCAGCTCTCGTTACAGCATTTCTGGTGGAGGCCCGCTCATAATCGGGCGCACTTCAATCGGCATGTTCAGCGGCGCCCCACCGGGACCCGGCGCCGCCGATGCCTTTGCGGCAATGGCATAAGCTCGCTCCGGAGAGTCAACATCGACAATCCAGTATCCGGCGAGAAATTCCTTGCTCTCGGGAAAAACGCCGTCCGTGCTGGGCACGCCATCCTTACCGGCCCGCACTAGCTTAGCCTGATCGGGAAAAGACAGACCCTCGGCTGAGACCAACTCGCCGGATTGGCGAAGCTCCTGGTTGAGACCGATCATAAATGCGATGTGCGCCTGGAGGTCTTTGTGGGCCCAGGCGGGAACCCCGTGGCCGGCGCGCATCGTGTTCATCATCAAAATATATTTCATGGTTTCCATTCCCCTTTGATTTATTTGAGCGTTGCTTTTCGCGCCTTCAGGTTTGCCGGAGTGCGCCCAGCCTTCTCGGCATTCCATCATTCGGACTTTGATTGCTCATAAACTGCGAACCGCCGGACTTCAATCGGCATGTTCGTAGGTACTCCTCCGGGTCCCGGCGCCGCCGAAATCCAGCCCGCGATGGTATAAGCGCGTTCCGGAGTGGCTACGTCAACAATCCAGTAGCCCAGCAGAAACTCCTTCGACTCGGGGAAAATACCGTCTGTGACCGGCACCCGGTTTTTCTCCCCGCGCACAACTTTTGCTTCAGCGGGTTCGGCTAAGCCTTGTGTTGCCACAAACTCTCCGGATCCGGTCAGGTCATTCGTGATACCCCGCAGGACCGCCATATGCGTCTCAATATCCTTTTGCGACCAGGCGTGATGGGTATCAAGGCCTGCCTTCGTAGCGGACATCAGCAATATATATTTCATTTCTTTCGCTCCTATGTCGTCTTGTTGCCGTAATACCGTTTCCCTAAGCCTTCTTGTCTGTTTGAAACATCCACCGGACACCAAACTTGTCGTTGAGTGCTCCGTAGGTGCCGAAAAACTGCTCTTTCAGGGGGTCGGTCACTTCTGCCCCTTCTGAAAGTCTCTCAAACAGAGTTTTCAATTCCTCGAAGGTTCCTTTGCTCAGATAAAGGCAAACCGTGTTGCCGCGAATTGGAGTTCGGTCAGGCCTTAGCCAGTCCGATGCTGAAATCTCCAGTTGGCCGCTTCTGAGCCGGGCATTGAGGATCTTCTCCTGCTGAACTGCAGGCATAAAATCCTTGGCGGGAGAATCCTTCACCCTGAGGGCGCTCAACTTTCCGCCAAAACAGGACTTGTAGAACTCCATGGCCTGCTGGCATTTCCCCTCGAATAACAGGTATGGGGTCAGGCTTGTCATTTCGTGTCGCCCTGTTTTCTGCATCTTTGCGTCTGCCATCGAGCGACCACGTAAAACCGCCAATGCCGCTGCGGAGAGAGCGGAACCAACGAAGTGGCGACGAGCTATCTCGGTAACTTTACCCACGATCACCCTCCTTTTGTGCAGCACTTACGTGCCACGCCCTAGTCTGCGTTTTCATGGGGTAGTCGGAGCCGTCGCGGCGTTCTCTACATCCCTGAAAAGATTTTTTTAACGACAAAATCAGAGCCAGCCTGTCGATTTTTATCACCCAGAACCGACATACAAGTGGAGGTTGGGAAATGACGACCGACGATGTGGTAGTTGACGTTAGCCAAGACTGGGTACTTGCTTGCGATGTCCAGCAGCGGTTTATGCAGGGCCTGGGTAGGACCAGCGCCTCCATGGAGCATAGCGCGCAGTGCCGCCAAGTTCGAGCCCTCGGTGGCGATTGCTATGATTTCATGCCTATTACGGATGACCGCCTAGCGATGGTTGTGGGCGATGCTTCCGGCAAAGGTGTCGCCGCGGCGCTCATGATTGCCAGTGTGCAGTCCTCACTTCGGACAGCAGCATTATTCACCGGAAACGACCCGGCAGCCTTACTCAAGATAGTGAATCTCCAGGCATACGATTCGTCGCTCGCAGACCGCTACGCTACGGTGTTCTACGGTGTCTTTGACAGATCGACGCGGATGCTGCGGTACGTGAATGCCGGACACACTCCGCCGGTCGTTCTTCGGCGTAGCGGTTCAATCGATACGCTCGAAACGGGTGGAGCACCGGTTGGAATGTTTCCGGATTCAAGCTATGAGGAGGGAGTCGCGCAGCTTGTTCCCGGCGATGTGGTCATCACCTACACCGACGGAGTCATTGAAGCGGCAAACCAATCTGGCGACGAGTGGGGAGTCCACGGTCTGTTGAAAGCGACAGCCGACTGGGCGCGGCAAGGCACTGAGAATGCCGAACATCTCGTCCGGTCGATCTTCAACTCCATGGACGACTTCTCCAGGGGGTGCCAGATGGATGATGCGACATTAGCAGTATTGCGGGTGCTCTGACCCTATCCATGGTAAGAGCTGCTTATGATAATTCAGAGAAGGCGCAGCGTCGATCAGTTCTCGGGCGACTGCGGAAACCGATGAAACCTGTTGTTGCGGTGACAAAAACACGCACTTTCGCAGTGATCAATCGCCATTCGCGGGCTGAAGCCGGCAGACCATCGATCTCGATCAACTCGTGCAACCAGTCTTCTGCTGAGAGCTCCGCCTGTTCTGACCCAAATAACTGGGTGACGGCGCTGAAGAATGCTGAC
>DATNKA010000610.1:0-2939 GCA_035603655.1 Candidatus Acidiferrales bacterium
TTATCCCGAAGCCGTGGACTTCAGAGTTTTACCCCTCGCCCCCGGTCAAAACCAAACGTTTCGACTGACCTTTGAGGGTATTTCTGCGCAGTGGAACCATCAGTATCCGGACATCGAGGTTACCGATGTCGCGGTGAAATAATCGCCCTGCTAATCCCTCCACTCATCATCAAGGATTGACAATCGGTACAATGCATTCATGGCTGATACAAAGCCCTTCCGCTTGACGGAGTCGGTAAAAGCCGCGGGTTGAGCGTCCAAGCTGAGTCCGGCGGCGCTGGACACGGTGCTTGGGAAATTAGCCCGGCAACACGACCCCAATGTTCTAGTCGGCTTCGATCACTCCGACGACGCCGGAGTGTATCAAATTTCGCCCGATCAGGCGCTGGTTCAAACTGTCGATTTCTTCACGCCGGTCGTGGACGATGCCTACACTTTCGGGCAGATCGCCGCTACCAACGCTCTCAGTGATGTTTACGCCATGGGCGGCCGTCCTCTTACTTCGCTCGCGCTGGTATGCTTTCCCGAAAAAGCTGACCTCGAAATTCTGGAGCGCATCTTAGCTGGTGGCCTCTCGAAAATGATCGAGGCCGGATGCACCGTAATTGGCGGTCACAGCATTCGCGACGAAGAAACCAAGTTCGGATACGCCGTCACCGGACTCGTCCATCCCAAGAAGATCCTGGCCAACAGCGGCGCCCAGCCCGGAGACGCTTTAATCCTCACCAAAGCGCTCGGCACCGGAGTGATCTCCACCGCGATCAAGAATAGCAAAGCGGAAGCGGCATGGATCGACGCCGCGGTTCAATCGATGACCACGCTGAACAAGCAAGCCGCGGAACTGATCGGTAGTAGAGAATACAGAGTCCAGGCCATGACCGATGTCACTGGCTTTGGCCTGATTGGGCATGCGCGGGAAATGGCCTTGGCAAGCAATGTCGGGTTGGGATTGTTTTCGAAAGATATTCCGATCCTGCCGGGCGCTCTGGAATGTATTCGCGCAGGCCAGATTCCCGGCGGCCTGAAGGCGAATCGCGAATTCGCGGAATGCGTGGTCGGCTACGAATCCGGCGTAAGCGACGAACTCAGGACTCTGCTCTTCGACCCGCAAACCGCCGGCGGACTTCTCCTCTCGGTCGCAGAAAGCGATTCGGAGGAACTGGTCGTCGAAATGCAATCCGCCGGAATTCCAGCGCGATCTATCGGCAAGATCACTGAATCCCAAAAGCCTCTGATCCGCATCTATTGATTAGCCACCATCATTCAGCACACTCTTCTGGAAGGGAATCATCATGCAATTTCGTGAACTTGGACGGAGTGGTCTCAAAGTCTCTGCGCTCGGCTTGGGCTGCATGGGCATGTCGGAGTTTTACAGCGGCCGCGACGATGACGAATCCATGGCTACCATTCACCGCGCTCTCGAGCTGGGCATCAACTTTCTCGACACTGCAGATGCCTACGGACCGTACAAGAATGAGGAACTGGTGGGGCGGGCGATCAAAGGTAAACGCGACAAGATCGTGCTGGCTACCAAGTTCGGCATTGTCCGCGATCCCACCGATCCTGCAGTTCGCGGCGTCAATGGCAAGCCCGACTATGTTCGCCGGTCTTGCGAAGGAAGTTTGAAGCGGTTGGGAGTTGAGACCATCGACCTGTACTACCAGCACCGCGTCGATCCGGCCACTCCTATCGAGGAAACAGTCGGGGCAATGGCCCAGCTGGTTCAGGAAGGAAAGATCCGTCACATCGGTCTCTCCGAGGCGTCGCCACAGACGCTACGCCGCGCGGTGAAAGTGCACCCCATCACGGCGCTGCAAACCGAATACTCGCTCTGGAGCCGCGAACCAGAAGACGAAATTCTCGCAGCCTGCCGCGAACTCGGTGTGGGATTCGTGGCTTACAGCCCTCTCGGACGTGGCTTCCTCACCGGCCAGTTCACCCGATTTGAAGATTTTCCCGAAGACGACTATCGCAGGTTCTCTCCGCGTTTTCAGGGAGAGAACTTCCAGAAGAATCTGCATTTGGTGCGCCGCGTCGAGGAGATGGCCAGGGAGAAAGGCTCGAAGCCCGCGCAGCTGGCGCTGGCCTGGGTGCTCGCGCAGGATAAGAACATCGTGCCCATCCCTGGCACCAAGCGCCGCAAGTATCTGGAAGACAATGTCGCAGCCCTTGAGGTCCAGCTGAGCGCGGAGGATCTGCGACGCATAGACGAAATCTTCCCCGCCGGAGCTGCGGCGGGACTGCGCTATCCCGAGCAGATGATGCAGCGGGTGAATGGATGAAATCTTCGCTGGAAAAATTTAGGGCGGCCGTCAGGCCGCCCTTAAATAAACATTTGTAGCGATTAAGTCTAGGCTCGCGCCGGACTTTCGCCGCCCTTCGCGATGCCACGTCCTGGCTCCGGCTTCAACACCTGTTGTACCCCGCCATCGTCGGCCTTGGAAGGCAACTTCATCGGAGGCAGTTCCTTGCCCTCCACCAGCAGCATTACCTCAGAAGCATCCAGCACTTCCCGCTCCAGCAGGGCCGCGGCAATTTTCTGAAGTGTATCGGGGTTGCCTTGCAGGATTTGCTTGGCCGTCTCGTATCCGTAGTTCACGAGCTTGCGGACTTCGCCATCGATCTTGATGGCAGTGTCTTCACTGTAGTCGCGGTGCTGGCTGATTTCGCGGCCGAGGAATATCTGCTCTTCTTTCTTGCCGAAGGTCAGGGGTCCGAGGTCGCTCATGCCCCACTCGCACACCATTTTGCGCGCCATTTCCGTGGCCCGCTCAATGTCGTTGCCCGCTCCCGTGCTCATCTGGTTAAGGAACAATTCCTCGGCCAGACGACCACCCATCAGAATTGCGAGGTCGGTCTTCAGATATTCCTTGGTGTAGTTGTGGCGATCGTCGATGGGCAGTTGCATGGTCACGCCTAGCGCCATCCCGCGAGGAATG
>DATNKA010000611.1:0-21824 GCA_035603655.1 Candidatus Acidiferrales bacterium
GTAATCAGCACGCTGGAGTGACCAAGCAAACGTGAAACCTCTTCCAAGGGCATGCCCGCAAGGAGGCGCTCGACCGCAAAGGTGTCTCGCAGCATGTTAAGGTGGGCGGGCTTGGAGTTGTCATCAGCCTCCAGAAAGAGCTTGGGATGTGTCTCGATAGCGTTTTCCAGAATCTCCCAAAGATTTTGATCCAATTCTAAACCTCACTCTTGCGTTTACTGCGACCACTCCAAAAGAAATAGGTCGGATTTGTACACGCGTTGGACGGCACGCTGCGTAGTTCCTCGGCCACGTCGTGTGGCAGTAAGCCATAGACGGCGGAACTCGCTTTGCCCTCCTTCTTTCGGTACAAGAAAAGAGAATCATCGTCCCGCAGTTTGTCCTTCGACAGACACGCAACGTCGCCGGCCCGCAGGCCGCTCCAACGCAGAAGCTTCAAATAGGCGCGTGCACGGCGAGCGTTCACTGTATCGCCATTCTTCTTGCGGTCGCGACTATCATAGAGCAACGTTGCTTGAATCAACGCGTCATATTGTTCGCGGGTGAGGCTGCGTCTCATCCTGCTCTAGAGCAACTGTCTTGATTTTCTTGGCCGGATTCCCTTTCATCCATCTTGTTCCATGCAAAAGAAAAAGAACGTGATAACTCGCCGGTGCTGATTGTGCCGGGTGGTGGGCGCACCGGGCCACGAGTGGATCCACGGGCGCATAGTCTCGACGTCCAATTCTGAAAGGCGAGCAACTGGAGGCTTCTGCTGCACACACCGGTTCAGGAGTCTATCCTCCAGGGTAAGGCGGTATTTTGCTTGGGTCGCTTCTTCGCGGTTCAGACGTTCGACTTGTTTCAAAAACAGGGCAACAGCCTCGCAATCAGCACCTCGCGCGCCTCGCTTTTGCGGACTTTTGCTTCCTGATAGTTCAACCTGAATTGCCCTTGGCCCAGTGCAGTAAGAGAACAAGAATTGCGTACCGGAGCGTCATTGACTCCACCCAAAAAACGCCGTTCAAGGCATTCAGGGTACGTGCTCAGCATCTGTCCAGCCGCCTTTTACATCTGCCAGTTCAATCCGAGTGATCGGATGAACTTCCCAAACCGTCGCCCGTTCGGTCCCAATCTCTGACACATGTTGAGAGTCATACATCAACCAGCCGCTAATCCGAACTTGGGTATTGGTGTTCACTAACTTCTGCAACGCAGCCTCATTCCAATGATGCATCGGACGTGTGCGGGGTGTCGTTTCCACAATGACGGCCTCAGCGATTCCTTGATTGGGAGCGTTGGTGATGTACATGTGCCAGTCGACTTCATTTGGCTGGAGAAGATTGCAATTAGCAGACTCGCCCGGCTTTTCATCCTGAACCTTTACTTGGTGCGACAGATATCCTTCGACCATTACAGGAGCGCCCTGCAAGTCGTCCGGTGAGGCACTTGGAAGTTTTGCCATAACACTCCAGCCAATCGGTATGTAAGCGTTCGGGGCGGGGATATCGACTCGGTTCTTGCGGCTGTCTAGAGTGGTCATGTCCTGTTCCTTCGCATTCCCGGCAGCCGGACAAACTTGATGTCCTCCGATCACCAGCGGCTCAGGGCTGGATGTAACTCTGGCGGCTTTCAATTGCGCAAGAAGCGAAGCACTGCGATCTTGCGCCAAGATAATGCTGGATACCACGATTGCTGAAAACAGGACTAGCAGAAAGACTCGCCTAAGGACTTGCATGGCTCCTCCAGAAACTGAGAAGAAAATAAGCCGGACAATATAGTACGGTTTTTGAGGGCTGAATCAAAGTCTCTCAGTGGTTTCCAATTTCCGAACACGGCAACAAACCGCCTGTCGCCGAGGGCACAGGTGAGAATAGAATATCGGCCGATAATCAGATCGGGCGGAAGGTTACCCCTCGCGGTGGGTTAGATCAGCGCTGTTGGATGCGCTTGACAGGTCAACCGCAGCTGCAGTATGGTTCTTTCACTTGGGGTGTTCCCGTGGTAAAGCGTAGCCGATGGGCGCTGGTACTTTCCCTTATCACCATGGTCACCTTGGTGTCCATCGTGCCCATCGCGGACCAACCCGAAACTGCCTTCAACGAAAACGACACCCCAGTCAACGCAGGTACGCCAATCGCTCCGCTGCGAGTCGCGCCTCCGAGCTCGGTGCCCATGGTTGTTCCAGGTCCGGTCAAGGTCACGGGTTCGGAGAATATCGCTCGGATGTCAGTTGTATCGAAATCAATCCCGACGTACTGGCACCCAAGCCCGCTGTGTAACCTCCTTTGCACGTTTCTCATCTGAGACGCATCCGATGCTTCTAGTTGCGTAGTTGAGGGTGACGGAAGTGTGACCGCAGAGCCGTGGTCACCCCGCTCCACATCGTCCTTATTGACGCCGCGAGTTTTTCCCGGCGGCCCTATAAGGCTGCTCAGACGTGAAAAGAAAAATTCATGCTTACGACAAATGCGGCAGACCAGCTTGTATGGAAGCGATCCTTACGGGAGGCGCTACTGGAGTTAGACCCGAAGTCCTTTGGGAAGAAACTGGACGCAGCGAGAGAGGCTATTGATGCGCGGCTCCTCGAACTAAGGTCAGCGGCCAATTCTGATTCCGTTGAGGTTTACGAGCTACTCGACGGTCTGCACACCATCTGTGCAATCGAATTCCTGAAGGAACGGTAGGTCGTTGACCGAGGAAACAACTATCAGAACGGCTAAGGCAGACTGGGAGGTGCGCTCGCAATGGCAGATACAACGCAGCCTAACTGGTTTGAGTTATTTCATCATCTGCAGTCAAGAGGACCGACTGAATCTCACTCAAGGAGGGGCACCATGAGAAGTACGCTCAAGACCGAAACCCGAATTTCCACAACGGCTCCGTCCGGAGGCGTGCAGACAATTGGCAAATCAACGGAAAGTAATCTAATAGTCATCCGCTCGGTTGGCTACCAAGGTATTGGTGCGGCTTTGCGAATCGTGGCCCTTATGCTGATTGCGGGGCTGTTCGCTGTTAGTCCGCTACGGGTGTCGGGTGCCACGCCAGACACGGTGCTGGAGTGGATCGGTGTGATGAACACCACGGTCCTGACAGCGCGCACTGCACCCAACGTCACCGGTCGCGTGGTCGCGTTGGTATCCGCATCGGTGTTCGATGCCGTCAACGGTATCGCGCCACGCTTCCGTCCCCTGCATGTGAGGCCGGACGCACCTCGGAAAGCCTCGCAACGCGCAGCGGCGATGCAGGCGGCGTATGCAATTCTAATGAAGCTCTATGGAGCGCAGCAGGGCGGGATCCTCACCGGTCAACATGATGCATCGCTCGCGGCGCTCGCCTCAACTGAAAAACCCGAATCCATTGCCGCAGGAGTCGCGTGGGGACAAAGCGTGGCGGACGCCATCTGGGCTTGGAGGCTGACTGACGGGTTTGTGCCCCCGCCGCCTCCATTCTTTGGAGTGCAGAGCATTGCCGGCACACCGAATTCCCTAGGTTTTTGGCGACCCACGCCACCAGCGAACGCATCAGGCGCAACACCGCAACTTGCCACAATAACGCCTTGGGAACTGACGCGACCCTCGCAGTTCCGCTTGCCGCCGCCACTGGCCCTCAACAGCCCAGAGTACGCGGCCGATCTCAACGAAGTGAGAGAGATGGGTAGCCTCTCCAGCACAAGCCGCTCAAGTGAACAGACGGAAGTCGCATTGTTTTGGGCGCTGAACACTCCACTAGCGTGGAACCGTGTTGCAGCGCAGCTTTCGGCGGCGCGCGGGCTCAGTCTGACCGAGAATGCGCATCTATTTGCGGTGCTCAATCTAACTCTCGCCGACGCGATAACGGCGTGCTGGGATAGCAAGTACCGCTATATTTTCTGGCGGCCAGTCACCGCGATCCGAGCGGGGGTCGCCCCGGGAGACCCTGACGCCGATTGGAGGCCATTGCTGGACTCCCTGACCGGCACTCCTCCGCATCCCGAGTATCCGTCTGCGCATTCCACCTATAGTGGCGCCGCTGCGTTCATCCTGGCTGCCGCTTTTGGAGAGAACACCGCCTTCAGCGTCACGTCCGAGATACGTCCAGGCACTCGTTCCTATGCGAGTTTTTCCGAGGCGATAGCCGAAATCGCCGATGCGCGCGTCTTTGGCGGCATTCACCTCCGAAGCAGTTGCACCCGCGGGAATTCGCTGGGTCGAGCTGTTGCGGACTACGTGTCAAGGCACGTGATGCGGGCGCGAGGCGACGATCAAGACGAGTGGGAAAAGTAAACGCAAAGGGCTCGGTTCCTCGATGAGGGTGCCGGGCCATAGCCAAGCGCGGTCGACCTGGGCCGGAAGTAGGTTTTTGGAAAATCGAATATTTGCAGGACCGAATCTGGAAGCATTGTCACCGGCGTGTTCACTCCTGTGCTCGCGAAACACTGGAAATCGTTCTCGCTCATCGACTGCATCTCGGTTGCAGTTGATCGAATCCAGCGGAAACTTGGAGCCGATGCGAAAGCAAGTAGAAGCTTGGCAGAAGAGTGAACTGACGGATGTGACGACCAAGGTTTGGCGAAGTATCGATGGAGATCGAGCAGGACTATCAGCAACTTAAGGAAGAACTTGGACTGGATCACTAAGAAGGACGTGGCGCTGCTGCGGCAATTCAACCGGCTATTTTTTTGCATAACCCTCGCCTGCGCATCCATCGCTGTTGCGCAGCCTGAATACACGGTTCCATTCCCGCGTTCCGCCTACGATGGCCCGACGCCATGATCGGTCAGACCATCTCGCACTACCGCATTGTCGAAAAGCTGGGCGGGGGCGGCATGGGAATTGTCTACAAGGCGCAGGACACGCGGCTGGATCGTCCTGTGGCGCTTAAATTCCTGCCTGAAGAAGTGGCAAATGATCCACAGGCATTGAGCCGTTTTCATCGTGAGGCGAAAGCAGCATCTGGTTTGAATCATCCCAACATCTGCACGATTTACGACGTCGGCGACCTTGATGGCCGGGCTTTCATCGCGATGGAATTTCTGGATGGGATCGTCCTGAGCCACAAGATTGCGGGCCGCGCGCTCGATGCGGCAACGCTACTTTCGCTGGCCGTCGAAATTGCGGACGCGCTGGATGCTGCTCACAACGCCGGTATTGTCCATCGCGACATCAAGCCCGGCAATATTTTCGTCACCAAGCGTGGCCATGCCAAGATTCTCGACTTCGGACTGGCACAAATCGATGTAACACGTGCAGCGGCGGCCGACTCGGAAAGTAACACCATCACTCTGGATCGTCTCAGCCCCACAGGCAATGCCATGGGGACGCTCAACTATATGTCTCCCGAGCAGGTGGCCGCGGAACCTTTGGATTCGCGCTCCGATCTGTTTTCTTTCGGCATTGTGCTGTATGAAATGGCAACTGGGCAGAGTCCGTTTTCTCGTGCGACGGCAGGCTCGACTTTCGGAGCGATTTTGCATGAACCCGCCGTGCCGCCGACGAAGCTGAATCATGCGCTGTCCATGCGACTGGAGGAAGTCATCCTGAAAGCGCTGGAAAAAAACCGTGCGCTGCGTTACCAGCATGCTTCGGATATCCGCAGCGACTTGCTGCGCCTGCAGCGCGATTCGAAGTCGGGAAGAGTTGCGCTCGTGGAAGCGTCTGCGGTTGAGGCGGAAACGGCGCAACGACAGAGCTCACGAAGTAACGCGAAGAAAGAAGACCTGCCCGTGCTGGCAGCCCAGCCAATGGACATGGCTGCGGCCGGCATGCAAGATGCGGTCCCTCCGCTGGCTCGCAGCACATCGAAAACGATATTTACCTCAAAAACTTTAAACCGCCGAAAACTTTGGCTTGCGGTTACGCTCCTGGTCATGGCCGCGAGCATAGCCGGTGGCTTCTATTGGCGGTTACGGCATAGGAATCGATTGACGGTAAAGGACACCGTGGTCCTCGCCGATTTCAGCAATAAAACAGGCGATGCCATCTTCGACGATACGCTCGAGCAGGCATTGAGCGTGGCATTGGGCCAGTCTCCATTTCTGAATGTTCTTTCGGATAGCAAGGTCGAAACGGTTTTGAAGCTGATGACTCGTCCGCCAGATACGGCGCTCACGCCCGAAATCGCCCGAGAAGTTTGCCAGCGCGCCGGCGCCAGAGCTTACGTCGCGGGATCCATTGCTAAATTGGGCAGTGAGTATGTGCTCGGAGTTAGAGCGGTGGAGTGCGAGAGTGGAGACATCCTGACAGAGATGCAATCCACTGCCGCGAGCAAGGAGAATGTTCTGGCGACGCTGGGGAGAGCCGCCTCTGAATTACGCGGCAACCTGGGCGAGTCGTTAACCTCCAGACAGAAATTTGGAATGCCGCTGGAACAAGCCACCACCCATTCACTCGAAGCTTTGAGCCAATACAGCGCGGCACGCCGGATCGATAATTTTAACGGCGACTCTGCTGCCATTCCGCTCTACAAACGGGCCATTGAATTGGATCCCAACTTCGCCAGCGCGTACACCAGCTTGTCGACTGCTTACTCCAACCTTACGCAATACGAGCTGGCGGCCGAGAACGGCAGGAAAGCATACGAACTGCGGGGTCGGGCCAGTGAGCGGGAGCGCTACGGCATTGAGGAAAACTACTATTTTTCGGTAACTGGGGAACTGGAAAAAAACAAATCAGGTGTTGGAGCAGTGGACCAGCGATTATCCCCGCGACCTGCGGCCCCTGGCTGGGTTGGCACTCAACTACAACCTAGTGGGCAAGTATGAGAAGGCCGTCGCGGAAATTCAGGCCATGTTGCGTTTAAATCCAGACTCTTCCTCGGGGTATCTAAACCTGGAGGCAAATTATGCCGCGCTGAACCGCGCGGAGGATGCGGCGGCAGCCTATCGGGAATCTGTTGCCCGCAAGCTGGATCATCCCCTTCTGCATGTCAATTGTTACGGAGTCGCGTTTCTTCAGCGAGACACGGCGGAGATGCAACGGCAACTTGATTGGGTTCTGGGAAAGCCGGGTGTGGAAGATATGTTGCTCTCCATGCATTCCGACACCCAAGCTTACTTTGGACATCTGCGCCAGGCGCGAGAATTCTCCCGGCGGGCCGCCGACTCCGCCATACGCAGCGACAAGAAAGAGAGCGCCGCTGAGTGGCTGTTGAACGCCGCCTTGCGGGAGGCGGAACTTGGTTATCCAGCGCAAGCAAGGGCGCAAGTGAAGGCCGCCATTGATCTCGCGTCGTCGAAAGATGTGCGGACCTTGGCGGCACTGGCGCTGGCCAGGGCGGGGGAGAACGCCAAAGCGACCTCTCTCGCGGATGAGTTAAGCAACGCTTCTCCGGTGAACACATTGCTCAATGGATATTGGCTGCCCACGATTCGCGCTGCCGTGGAGATCAACCGGCGGCAAAATGACAAAGCCGTAGAAGCGCTGCGCGCGGCCTTGCCCTACGAACTGGGAGAACCGAATCCGCAAGCTCAAATCGGTGGCTCTCTGTATCCTATCTACGTGCGGGGCGAGGCATTCCTGAAAGCCGGACAAGCTCCCGAAGCGATATTGGAATTCCAGAAAATGATCGAGCACCGCGGCGTCACGCAGAATTTTGTGCTTGGAGCGTTGGCACATCTGCGATTGGCTCGTGCCTATGAACTGAGCGGCAACCGTACGAGGGCCCGCAGCAGCTACGAGGATTTCCTGAAGCTCTGGAAGGACGATGACCTGGATATCCCCATACTAAGGGAAGCCAGGGCGGAGTACGCGAAGCTACAATAGTTGGGAAAATTCCTTTCTCATCCTTTACTGTTTATTGATGGCTAATGTAACCAGACATCTGAGTAAGTGTGTCAAGTTTTTTTGCGCCTGGAGACGATGCCCTCCACTCAGAATCCACAAGATTTCAAACGCTCGTTCCCACGGCTGCAACGACGACGTTGCTCAGTGGTGAGCCTCGCTTAACGAGTGCGGCCAGATATTTGGTTTCGTCATAGGCAACGTGATCTTTCCAACAACGGAACAGGATACGAAGTCATTTGAAAGCCAACGCTCGCACCGCTGCGTGGTGGTCGTTGCCCCGATCTCGCTGTCGCTGGTAGTAGGCTCGAGCCCACCCGGACTGCGAGCGCTGGACGTGACTCTCGCGAGGTACACCGAGTCCAGTCTGGAATCGCGACTTGCAGCGCAAGATGTCATGGCAGACGCGATTTTTTCCGATCTCAAGCGGGTGCAATGATCTGTTTGCGTGGAAACTTGGGTTGGACAATTTTGGAGTGCGATGGCAAACTATAGACACTCTTAGAGTTGGGCGCTTAACTCAGCGGTAGAGTGCCATCTTCACACGGTGGAAGTCACAGGTTCAAATCCTGTAGCGCCCACCATTTGTTTTCTTGGGCTTGCGGGGAAATCAATCCCGTAAGCACACCCACAACTCAACCACAATTCACTGGATCATCTCCGAAGCCATCCCCAACTCCTGAAGCGGGGAGCAATCTTTCCGACATGCCATTCAGGCAGAAGCGGGGAGACCACTGGATGGTGAAGAAACGAAGACCAAAGATTTGCGTTCAGGGGCAAGTCGTCCTCGCCGTCGCTGAAGCCAAATTGACGACGAGCAGCCATATACCCGAACCGCAGGAAGCGCAAGTCCTCCTATAGTCGAAAGCTCTTTCTATTGTCGGAGGCACCGCAAAACGGAGGAGCTCGGCTCCAACTGAGGTCGGAGAAATGGGTACACGGGTTTCTTGAGAAGTAGGTTCCGGAATGCCTCGCCAGAAGCGACAGGCACGAATTTGATTTATTCCTTCCCTCACGGGCGAGGCGAATTCACGCTGCCTCCAAAGCTGCTCCCAGCGGCATGCGTTACGAATGGGACATCGTTCGTTCATCCGAAGGGTCATCGTGACTTCCTTTGTACTCATTGCGATTGAGCTGGGCTGATTTTTGCGCGCCGCCCGAATTTTTCTGTGGAAATCTCCCTGATGGGCAGGAGAAAAGGTAAGGTATGCGCGCCCCGGGGAGAGGAATACTACGGAGACTCTCGGTACCGAAGTCGAGTTCGAACAAGTGCTCTATCGCTTGGCGCGGCACGCTCAGAGTTTGTTCACCGCCGCGGCATGCTTGGAGCGCGCCCAAGTGGTCTTGCCCGGTGGAGATTGCGCCGCCGACCTGGGCCAGCACCACGTTGGTACATGCAAGGCAGTAAAAATGAGAGGTGAACTGCAGGTGGTAGGAAGATCTGCCCCTCTTGCCTTGCCCTTTTCACCGGCAATTTTTTTTGACACAGCGTGGCTACATCTCTAGACTCACACCTATGGAAGTGCACCTCAAACCCGAGACGGAATCCCGCTTGAACGAACTGGCCTCCCGAAGCGGCCTTCCGACCGACGATCTCATGGAAGGTGCGATGGCAGGATACCTTCAAGAGGTTAGCGAAGTCCGCCAGGTGCTCGACAGCCGCTACGACGAAATCAAAAGCGGACGCGTGAAGCCAGTTGAGGGTGAAGTATTTTTCGAGAGCTTGCGCCAGCGTGAGGACGAGCTACTGAAGAATCGCCCTCCGAAATGAATACTGAGCAGGGTTTTACTCTTCACCCTGGCGCGGCACAGGACATCCCCGACATCTGGGAATTTATCGTTGAGGATAATCCTCTGGCTGCTCGTCGTGTACGTGAAGACATTCTGGACGCCGTTCGAAAGCTGGTGCTGTTTCCGCACCAAGGACACAAGAGACCTGACCTCACCACAAAGCCTTACGGTTCCAAACCGTACGCAACTACATCATCGCCTACGCACCGGACGAAAAGCCGATTGTGGTGCTCGCTGTGCTGGATGGTCGCCGCAGCCCTCGCGTACGATTGACGCAACTTAACGCGACTCTTCCCTAATGTCCGCCGTGGTATCGAGAAATTGACGAGCGGATACGATTTGGGGTCGGTCCATTTCGCGGGAAAATGCTTCCGATTGCCGGTCACGATGTAGTGGGCGCGAGCGACCACGTCGCCCGGCATCAACCAGCAAATTGGTTTTGGATAATTTTGGGCTGCAAGAAACGTTCTGAACTTTTCTTCGGCAGTCGAGAGCATCTGGGGCGGGTCAGGATTGGCGTCGGTCACTGTGGAATTATGTGCGACTCCCTCGACCGTTGCAAAATCCCCTCCGCGCTGACCGACCAGTGGTCAAAAGCGTGAAATTGTTCTCAACAGTGGACAGTGTGCTAGTTTGAAGTTCATGGTGTGCTAGGTGCCGAATGAAGGCATTTCTCGAATCATTGTCCTTTAGCTCGGGAGCCGTTCTCATAGCAGTCCTTTCAGCGGGCGTGGTTTGGCTATTGTGCTTCACGTGCGCGTCATCTCTACGCAAATTTTGGGTTGTCGTCGTACCCTTGGCTCTCACTAACTGTCTCTACTGGTCTCTGGCATGGCTCGAAGCCGAAGGGGATGAATATCACCGGGAGCTGGTAATGTCTGACTACCACAATTGGGCGCTCCTATTCATTGGTGCGTGGTTTCTAGCCGGGGCTATTCCGTCAGCCGCAGTCGTGCGCATATTTTTTTCCCAAAAGGCTGGGAAAGGTCACGACTAAAAGAGCAGAGGCGAGATAACGGTTGATCGCGGTAGGAACAGTCACCGCTGGTTGCCCCCGCACAGACCCGGACCGGCGCTGACTGGCGCATCCGGTTCCTATCTGAAAGTCGTTTCGGTTTGGAATGCGCGTCAACGCTTCCTGTGCAGCTTACCCGGAGGGGTTTTGAGCAAAATGGGCTGATAGCGTCAACTGTCCAATGAAGGAATCCAGCACGGATCGGCTGCACATTCTTTCGAGTTGTTAATCGCAGAGTTCTTTGCCGTCCGGTCGCTCCGCGCAACGCTGATTCTCAGCGATGTATCCCAGCCCAGCTTTCGGGTCATAGCAAAATCCGAGACAAATATCTCTTACGTTGTAGCGGGAGCTTAGACCGAGAGAGGGTTCTGCCTCAACCTCTTTGAGAAAGGTCGGCAACTCGGGAGGGGGTGGAGAAGAGTTCTCAGTGGTGAAGGCAGCAATCTTGAAGCTACCCATTACAGTGTACCAACCCTCACCGCGTCGGGTTCGCAACGTCTGAGGCGTTGCATGGAGCGTTCGCCTGAGTTCAGGTAAAGCGAGAATAGCCTTCAGTTTTGTGCGGAGATTGTCTGTTAGAACGCCTTCGTGCGATGTTTCCACAAAACTGTAGCGGAATAATCGGCGGTCGTCTCGAACTATGAAATATCTCCCGTCACGATAAACGCTGATGCGGGTCTCGTGTAAGACGGTTCCGTTCTTTTCGACATGCAGAAGACCCAGTTCCGGCTCCACACTGTCAACGATTACGGGCTGCCGATAGGGAAAGGCATATGTCGCGAACCAGCACACAATGAAGATTAAAGTGATCGCGATTGCGGGCCATGTCACGCGGTTTACCGGGCGGCGTAAGAGGTACCAGTGTGCAGGGAGCGATCGGGTTGCCGCCCAAATCAATGTCATACTCAGAAACGCGACGGAAATAATCCTAAGTTCGCAACAGCGCATGTACCGAGATGGATCAGGATCATTCCAAGAAGCGTTTAGAGCAATCCACGAATTTGCATACGCTCGGGACTCAGTCTCGAACAACCACGGCAGAGGCAAAAATGCTCCGACAGCAACAACGCGGTAGCCGAGACGGAAGTGTCTCCGCAACAAAAAGGCCCCACCTAGCAAAATGATTGGGCCAAGAAGGGCAGCGAACAACTCTGCGCTTCTGGGCAAATTCCCTCGTGAGATTCGCGGTAGAGTGACAAACATCCAAACGACGGCGAGGCAAGAACACACTGGAAGCACTAACACGGTCCAATTGTGCTCATGTGGCTGGTTCACTGAACCATTAGACACCCGATGGCGAGATCAGGGACCGTATCTTCGGGCCAACGGCAACACCTCGGTCATTACTGCTTGGTAACCGACGTAAAAGTGCGCCGCGAAAGGCGCTGGTCTCCAGCGGGCGCAATTCCCGCCCGGAAAGCAAGCATGGCTATCGGTTTCGAGACGGGAAAGGCGGCACTAGCTTTGAATCCGAAGCCCGCCTTCGGATTCACTTCGGCAGCAGACCCCGAAGTGCTGCCACAACCGGAACCACGGGCCATGCGCGAGCATCTCGTCGTGCCTTCGATTGTCGCCTCGCGGCCAGTCGTAGAGCAGCTTCAAAACGCAGTGGACGCGACCGCTGAATTGCCCTACGATTCCATTCGATGCCTCCGATCACCCCAGATTCCCTAGCTGCGATCCAGCCAGAACTCACTTCCGGCGAGAGCGTCCTCTGGGCAGGACAGCCGAACACCCGAGTCAGCTTTCACAAGGAAGACTTATTCCTGATTCCGTTCAGCCTTATGTGGGGTGGTTTCGCGATTTTCTGGGAAGGAGCGGTGGCGGGATACTGGGGTTCCTCTGGCGCACGTTCTGGACAGCCGTGGGTATTCGGAATGATATGGGGAATTCCATTTGTGCTGATCGGACAATACATGATCTGGGGAAGATTCCTCTACTCGGCGTGGAAAAAGAAACGAACTCACTATGCAGTAACCAGTCGCCGGGTACTCGTTGTTCAGGACGGCTGGAAGCGCCAGATGGCGTCGGCCTACATTGACACTCTGCCGACCCTGATCAAGGAGAGTAATTCAAGCGGAATTGGTACTCTGCGCTTTGCTCAACAGGAATCTATGTGGTCTGGGCGACGTGGGTGGGGAGCATGGGATGGGATGGCGGTTGGAAACGTCCCCATTTTTTGGGACATTGAGGATGTGGACTCCATCTACCGACTGGTTTCTGATTTACGGGAAAAAACACGAACTGCCAAAGCAATGACTTTCTGACCTTCGCTCCCTCTGCGCGGCTCGTGCTCGAAATGCGGGACAACAGTCGGAACGAGAATCAACGGAAACGAAGACTCGAACTGCTTGCTGAGCATTTCTTGCGAATCACCGCGCAGGACATAGAGGCACGGCCGTATAGCAGCATAGACGTGGGCAATCGGCGACTGGGTGGGGTCAACTTGCCGATGTGACGAGTTCACCGAGTTCGCCAATTGGTCTTGCTTCCCTTATCCGCATTGTTTTCTAGACACCGTTCACGGCCCATAATCCATCTGCTGCCTGTGAGACCAAAGCTTCCGTCGTGCCGTCGCCGAGATGGACTGACTTTAAGATGTTCAATGCGTCCAATGTTCTCTGCTCGGTCCATACATTCTGCCCATAAATATGAAGTCCACTTAGATTTTCGGCCAACTGGGCTGGCGTGGTAGGCCCCGTGGCTTTTAGCGCGACAAGGATTCGGTACTGCTCATCGCTCAAGGACGCACCCTTTTTTCTGAGCCGATCTGCCAGCGTCACTGCTGCAATAATGAGAGTGACTGCAAACACCGCAGGCGACGATCCGACCACCGTGGCGAAAGTAGTGACGGCGAGCGCCGTAGTCGCCAAAACTTCCACGAGCCTGAAATTGTCCTGTCTTATCGCCCACGTTTTTCCTCCAAAAACCCCCGTTCGAAAGCGGCGCTGCTGACCCTTGAAACGTGTGTCCGAAGGTGCTTCCTTAGCGATTTCTACGGTAATCAATTCCTTGAGTTCTTCAGGTATGAGTCTTGACGTTGCGACCATCTTCTTCATTTCATCCATGGTGAATTTCGTGGCGTCCTTAAAGACTCCACCGGACAATTCGTTGCCAAGTCCAAGAGGGTCATCATCCCCGAAAAAATCGTCGGCTTTGTGCCTCATTCTCGTTCGCCTTGCGTAATTTATTCTTCGTTACGATATAGCACGCTGATGGTGGGCCGAACAAGATCAAGGGACTTTCGGCGCTGGTCGATGCAGATGGTCATCGCGTTCTGCTGGATACGAGTGCCCATCCTGATTACCGTACTGCAAAACGCACGCGACCTGAAGTATTGATCTGTCCGATGTCAGGGAAGTTGTCCTGACGCACAATCACCGTGATCATGTCGAGAGGTGTGGGCAGCGTGGGATCAAGCTTTGTCCTTGGCGAAGGCATTCATACCGGCCCGCTTGCCAATTGACCTCCGCACCGCCCGATCTGCCATAATCTCCCCAATGTGCAGACGCCGCCTCGCTAGCATTTGTCTCTGTCTCTGCCTTGCCGCCCCCGCATTTGCGCAAGGGGCGGATTCGAGCAGTCTCGAAATCTACAACGGCTGCGGGAGGGAGGGGGATGCCCGAAGTCCTGGAGTTCAGGCATTGGACCGCCTAATGAACCGCTACACCGCTCCCCAGCAGGTCGACCCGGCGATCACGCTCGCCGCCATGCTGGCTCCGGGCAGGGACACGGGGCGATGGAAGGTGAAGCAGGGGGCCGAGATAATCGGCTATGTATCTGATGTGAAAGTCGGTGGGATCGAGAGCACCAACTGTCATGCGCGTGCTGCCGAGCAACGCGATACGCACATCGAGCTTGTCCTCGACCCGATGGCCGGTTCCTCTACCCAGCGCGTGGTCGTGGAGGTCATACCACGCTGGCCGGCAATCATGGCTGCTTCTGCCCGGAGGAAACGATGAGCAGCGACACAAGTCGTCACAACCCTTGTGAGTGTGGCTCTGGCAAGGAGTATAAGGAGTGCTGCGGAGAGCCAAAAGGCGAAGACGCTCGGCAGGACATTGAATGACTCTTGTTCACACCCCGCGAATTATGACAAATAGCACCACACCAGTCACTATCAAGAACTTCAACAGCGACGGCCACTTTTCTACAAACACGTTTCGCATATAAGCTATCCTTGCCCAAAATGGCCCGAGGCAGGTTCTCCTCTGGGCCGTGCTCTTCTACTAAGTGCGGGAGGGCTATCGGCGCGCATGCTGCCGTTCCATTACCATAGCCATCGCACGCACGTGAGTTTCACGGCTGTGCTCGGCATGAACGTGTTTCAGCATTGCCTGAGCCGCCAGCGTGCGCGGGTTTCTAATGCTTCCGTAAAATTCGTGCACTCGCTCGGTGTAAGGGCATGCACTACAGACGAGAGTTGTACCCGTATGGTCTTTTCTGATGCGGTACATAATAGAAGATTACAGAATGTCTTCTGATGTCCTATGTGATCAGGATCACTTTATGATTGATAGTGCCCTCTCGTTAGGCACTGTACCAATGCCCTCGGTGGCAAACACCAATCAAGCGTTGAAATCCTTCAGCATTGGAACATGCGAGCGGTAGCAATAAAAAAGGTAAGCTGCGAGAAAACGTCAAGAGCAAGACGAGTTGGGATGCGAAGAGGTGGGACTGAATGGTGTTTCCGACCCGAGCCGCGAGGGATAGGCTACTGAACGCCAGATCGTTCTATTTGGCCGAGATTCATCGGGCAGGTGACAGGATTTCGCTTAACGATGTGTGCGATGACGATGAGTTTGGGACAGAAGATGGCAGGATGGCAGATTCTTGCTCGCTTATCAGAAACTCAGAGGTTCGGTTGCTAGAGTCATAAACAAACGATCTCTTTAACTGCTCAAGGATGGTGGACTGATCACAAGGAAGGACGATCTTTCGCGCAACCGCACGCTCGGAAGTGCAGATCAAGCCCTTCTGAGCAAACTGCTGAAAATTGGCTGAATAGCTCGCGTCTGTCGTCCGCTCAATTCCAGCCAACGGGCCGATCCGTTGCGTTCGCACGGTGTCAGAAGAAGTGGAAGAGTCGGTTTGTGGAGCCATTTCCGACCTGACCCGGCGCAATTTAAATGCCAACAATACTTCCGTTTCCTTTTCGTTTTTCAAGCTCTCGACTGCATAACTGCATATACATACATGAGCAGACCTTCACAACCCTCCGTCCGGTACCTCTCAAAGGCGGCCGCACAAGAATTGTGGCAAGACCTTCTGACGAAGAACCAAATCCCCTCGAACAGCATGGGGGTGGGGGTGCAGATTGAGACGAGTCGGGACACCTGCGGGCTTCTGGATGATGGTGTACTGGAGTTGCATTTACCTTGGGGTGTTGGCGCTGGGTGCGGCTGTATGGCTCGCCTTGCGTTAACCGCTCCATACCTTTGCCGGGGGCAGCAAAGCGACACGGGGGTATGCACAAGATTGTTGTCATCCTAAGAGCCGCTAACAAAACCTCCACGCTGGACAGGCGAAGAACCGTTCTGAGAAAGCCCACTGCAGCTCGGCGCACGCGTAATCATCGTTCATTATGGTTCTCACACAACAAAGCCGCGCGGGCGACCATAGAGAGACAGCGATAATCCAGAGAAAAAATGACCATACTGAACTTGAACATTGGTTCCTCTTTTCCTTTGGTCCAACCCTTTGGCGCGGATTTTGTAATCTCGCGTCTCCTGCCCTCTGGGGTTTTTGGATACCACACACTCTTGCAACAGTTTCCCAGACGCTGTCGTTCTCAACGAATGGGATCGTCGTCGATAAGTTCGGGATTGGCGTTGGCCAAAGTTTACAAATTTAGGTAGCCATTCGCGAATGGCGTTGGTGTTGCCCTCTACAGCACGCGATTAGACGGTGGCTTCCGAGACCGGAATACCGGATCTGAGCCCGCGAGAGGCGGCCTACCAAGTTACCGACAAATGATAATCACGCTCGCGATCGACGCCCTACTCGGACGAGCCCGTGCCCTTCAGTGGAATAGTCTGCACGGCGTGGGGTCAGTCGGACCCACACAGTCTAACCCAACCATTCACGGCATCATCATCATAAGGAACCGCGGCATTCGCGGGTTGCTCTTGAGGGCGGCTGCCAGAGCATGCCCTGGCAGCCGCAGATGGCCGCATGCTGCACATACCCGGAAAAACGGCGGACCACCCAATCCCCAATTATGGTACGGTGATGGTCCAGGCGTTGCCCGCCGGCGAAACTGCTACCTCCGTTCCGGCGTCGATCTGCTTTCTGACCCATTTGCCACCGGTTTGCATCTGGTAGACGTCAAAACTCCCGTCACCCCACGCGTGGCAGCCGGTCGTCCACGGGGTTCCGTGGGTAAGTCCGAAAGCACTCGGTCCCACGCCAATCGACGTCGCGCACCCACCGGCCGGGTTCTGGGCGAATTCGCTTCCGTTCCAGTAGAGAATCTCCCCGGCTTTGTTAATCGCCCAAGCATTCCCCTCCGGTGAGACGGCGACCTTAACGGCAGCATCGGCCTGCATCCTGACCCATTTGCCGCCGGTTTGCATCTGATAGACGTCAAAATTCCCGTCAGAGTGCGCGTGGCAGCCCGTGCTCCAGGGCGTCCCGTTGGTCAGCCCGAAAGCACTCGGTCCCACGCCAATCGACGTCGCGCACCCGCCGTCGGCATTTTGGACAAACTTGCTTCCATTCCAGTAGAGGATTTCTCCGGCTTTGTTGATCGCCCAAGCATTCCCCTCCGGCGAGACCGCAAGGTTGGTCGCGGCGTCGGCCTGCCTCTTGACCCATTTGCCGCCGGTTTGCATCTGGTAGACGGCAAAATTCCCGTCAGAGGCCGCGTGACAGCCCGTGCTCCAGGGTGTCCCGTTGGTCAGCCCGTGCGAGTTCGGACCCAAAGCGATCGAAGTTGCACACGCGTAGATCACGCCCGGCTGCGCATCCGATGTGCCCTGCGGCGTTTGGTAGTCGTAAAAAGTGCTGCCGTTCCAGTAGTGAATGTTGTTCAGTACCTGGTTCCAGGCAACTCCCCCGGATGGCAGGCTGATGAGGAAATGCTCTTCGGTGTTGTACGGCGGGGTGCTTGCGGTAGTATCGGTCAACAACTGAACGCTGGGATCGGTAGCGGTGTTTACCAATTTTTGGTTGCTGTTGGCGCCTTGAACGACTAATGCCTGGGTGGTCATCGTCACCGGCGAAATATTCACCCACTGCTGGTAGCAGTCCGTCTTCGTGTTCGGGCAGTTCCCTGCGATTTCCCCGGTGTCGTTTTCAATGATGGATTCCGCCGTCTGGCCTAGAGCGCCGTTGCTGAGGTATTGCTGGGCGATCTGGTAGGACTGGCAATTCGAGCCATTGCTCCGGTCACACTCCCACTGGATGCTTTGGGTGTAGTCGATGATGATCGTGCATCCATAGCCGCCCGCCATGTGGACGTTTCCGTTGGCGTCGCAATACCACTCCGCGACCCGGATCTGGTCGCCGGTATTGGGCGTAAAGTTCACTCCCTGCCCGTCCAACTTGCCCTCGCCGGAAGTGCCATAGAAGTTCTGTCGGTGGATGAAATAGCTCCCGGTGGTGTTGGTCCCTTCCGCCCACACTTCAGACTGAAAGACATTGTCGAGGCCGCTCCAGATCGACAGCTGCGTCTGGCCTCCCCCGGGATAAACCGTGGGAACAGCGAAAGTGTCCCAGTTATATACGTAACCCCAGGTCTTGGCCGCAGTCGGTCCCAACTTGTAAGACCCTGCGAGGATAGCCCCTGTCCAGTTGCTGTTGCTCGGCCCCACAGAGACACTCTGCGGCTCGGGCATCTCGGCTGACTCGCCGCTGTCCCCAAGGAAAGAAACACGCACCGCGTTCTTTCGATGCCGCGGCCCTGGCACCGAATGGTTTGAAGTGCGTAGCTGGTACATCGGGACGGTCGCCACGGCAAGCCATTGCTTGTATCCCTCCGGATCCACACCGGGATCGGGACGCGGTCCATACCCTCGATCCAAAAGCTCTTGCACGGTAAACCGAAGCGGGTCGCCGGCGAGGGCCGGGCGAAGCTCCAGACCGGCGCGGACAGGGTCGAATGGGTTGGGAGCGAAAGTCAGCTCCGAGCTGAGATCTACGGTGTAGGTGCTGTCGATTTCGCGGTCGTCGGTGCATTCGAGCGTCAGGTGCTCGACACTGCCAGGCAGATTTGGGCGCACGGCCAGGAACCGGATCACTCCGTCGGCGTCTGCCCGGACGGTGAGGGTCGCGGCCGGATCTGGGTTGCCTTCCGGATAAAGCGCACAGGTGTTGCCGGCGGGAACGGCAAACGACGCCGGCTCGAACTGACGGTCATTGGCAGGACCGGCGGCCTGCGAGTATACGGCAGTTATCAAGAGCAGGCACGCCACAGCAGCCGCGGCGAAGCCAAGGTGTGTGACGCGTGCGAAGCCATTGCGCGAGGACGAAGTAGTGAATCGGGTGCTCATGTCAATCGTGGTCATGTCAATTTCTCCTTTGCGGTTATGTCAATCTCCTTGATAGTGGTTGTTTCAACTTTGATCTCGGAGTGCGTCACGGTACGCGGTTTTTCATTGGCGAACCTTTAATGCCTGGCGGAAAAAACCGGTACGGAAATTAGTGCAATCATTTCTCGATGCCACCCTTGCTCATGCCGAAATCGAACCGTTGCGAAGACGAAGCTGTGCCTGTTCCCCCTGCTTTGGAGCCAGCTTGTTTCCGCAAAGAGGGCAGGTATCGAAACCAGCCGTCACGTCGCCAGTCAACAACGCCACGCCTTGCCGCTGCTCCACCGTTACCTCAGTGCGAACCGTACGGCTGGTGCTGTCGGCGGACGTAGCAGAACGGAAAAAACTTGCCCGTCTGGACAGCCATTGGTAAAGTCGCTTCGTGCCGTTACTCCCTTGCTGGCAGGAATGTTGTGGCGGTCGAGGGAAAAAGGCCAGTGACAAGTTCTGACAGGTTCTGACGAAGTGTGAATTGCCGATAAGTCAATGAAGCCAGACGGGATATACCAATTCGGGGAGTTCCGAATTGAGGCGCTCGCACGCACCGTGCGGCGAGAAAAAGAGATTGTCACGCTCAACCGCCGAGCGTTTGATGTGCTTCTGTACTTTGTCCTGAACCCAGGAAGGGTTCTCACGCGCGACGAACTGCTCAAGAATGTCTGGCAGGATACGTTTGTGGACGAGAACACCTTGGCGCAGAGCATCTCCGCCCTGCGGCGGGCCCTTGAGGAAAGGCCGGGCGACAACAGCTACATCGTCACTCTGCCGGGGCGCGGGTATCAGTTTGTTTCGCCAGTGCTGGTCATTGCTCCAGAGAACATGGCTATGCTTCCGGATGCTGCGATGGTCGCCGGCGGGGTGGTTTTTCAGCAGCAGACGATCCGGACCAGCGTAGTTACGGAAGAGAAACAGCAGCTAAGCCTGCCCACCCCTCGGCCTCCGACGGGTATGAGACTGCTCGCGGCGTTAACCATAGCTGTGATCGCGGTCGCAGGAATCTACGGGTGGAAGCAGCTGCACCAAACCCCACCGTCGGCAAATCCGTCGGCCCTCCGTCCGACTGGGTCATCCTCTGCGCCCCGCCGTTCCATCGCCGTTCTCGGCTTTCGCAACCTGTCTGGCCGTCCCGAGGAAGGCTGGATATCGACGGCCCTGGCGGAAATGTTGAGTACCGAACTGGAGGCCGGAGAAAAGCTGCGTCTCGTCTCCGGCGAAGACGTCGCGCGCACGAAACTGGATCTTCCTCTGGCTGACGCTGACAGCCTCTCCAGAGACACGCTGTCACGATTGCACAGGGACCTGGACAGCGACTTGATCGTCCTCGGTTCCTACACAGCTCTCAGCGAAAAATCTGGCACTCGCATCCGCCTCGATCTGCGCCTGCAGGATACAGTCGCCGGGGAGACGATCACCGACGTCGCCGTGGTCGGAGGCCAGGCGGACCTGTTTGACATGGTGTCTCAGGCTGGTTCCCGGTTGCGTGAAAGACTTGGCGTGGAGGCGGTTTCTCCGGTGGAGGCGGTGAGCGTCCGCGCCTCCTTGCCTTCGAATCGTGATGCCGCCCGTCTTTATTCGGAGGGACTCGCCCGGCTGCGTGTGTTCGATGCCCTCGAAGCCCGTGATCTTCTGCAGCGGGCCATAGCCGCCGATCCAAAGTATTCGCTGGCGCACTCCGCCCTGGCCGAAGCGTGGTCCCGGATGGGCTATGACAAGAAGGCGCAACAGGAAGCCCGCCAGGCATACGAACTGGCCGCCAACCTTTCGCGTGAAGACAAGCTGGTGGTCCAAGGGCGTTATCACGAATTCGATCATCAATACGAGAAGGCAATCGAGGTCTATCGTGCGCTCTTCACGTTGTTTCCTGACAACGTCGACTACGGGCTCAAGCTGGCGACGGCGCAGGTCCGCGGGCATAAAGGTGATGATGCTCTGGCCACGGTTGAATCGCTGCGCAAACTTCCTCTTCCCGCTTCGGGAGATCCCCGTATCGAATTGACGGAGAGTGACGGGTGGCGGGTGCTCGGCGATTTTAAGCATCAAGAAGCGCCTCTGGCTCGGGCGGTCGAGAAGGCGAAGGCGCAGGGGGCCCGGCTGATCCTGGCACGAGCTCTGGAAGATCAGGCCATGTTATTCAACTTCCTCGGGCGAGCCCAGGATGCGATTGCCCTGTGCCGCGAATCCAGAGACATTTCTGCCGCCGCCGGGAACCGGCAAGGCGAAGCCAGAGCTTTGCGCGCTTCGGCGGACATACTATCCAACAGCGGGGACCTGCCTGGGGCCATCCGTCTGTACCAGCAGGCACAAAGCACCTTCCAAAAAATTGGCTCAGAAGGCGGCGTGGCCAGCGTGCTTAACAACCTCGGCAACATTTTTGAGAGGGAGGGCGATCTCGCTACCGCCGAGAAAATGTATCGCCAAGCCCAAGACAGTTTTCGGCTCCTTGATGACGATGCGCGCCGGGCTGTGGTTACGGGGAATGTTGCCGAGGGACGCATGGAGCAGGGAGATCTACGCGGGGCGCTTCAGCTACATCAGGAGCAACTTCAGTTAGGGGATGCCGCAAACACCGAAAATGCGGCCCTCGCCGACTACGGCATCGCGGCGGTTCGCCGTTTGCAGGGGGACCTTGCGGGGGCGCGGCACGGATTCGAACAATCGCTCGCGGCCTGGCAAGCGAAAGGCAATCGGAACGCCTCTGCCTACGCGATGTGGAGTTTGGGAGGTCTCCTGCTCGAGGAGGCTGATTTT
>DATNKA010000612.1:0-2521 GCA_035603655.1 Candidatus Acidiferrales bacterium
GGAGGCAAAACCTGGGAAGTGAACTGGATCACGGATCAGACTCATCCAAAAGGACAGGCGGAGTGACGAGACCGTGGACCGAGTTGCAGCGGCAATGGCGGCGAACTCAAACAATGGGAAGTCCACTCTAGTTGGCAAGAACTCGCCGCTGATTCAAGACTCCGTCGACGATCGCAGGTTCCTCTTGTACGTACGCGTGACCGTGTACTCGAGTCCGCCTTGACACGCAGGCCATACTTCCCGGTCAGACAGAGCTTGACTTCGTCGACAAATAGTATTCGCCCCGTCGGGCGACGTATCAGGCACGGCATGAAAAAAGATTTGAAATGTACTCAAGCTGGATGCATGACTCAAAGCGCAATTCTCATCATTTCGGAGTTAGCAATTTTCTGAGGTGGCGAACCGCCCCAGGAATCTCTTCCACCGACGTGCTGCCAAAACCCAAAATGAATCCAGGTCGAGCACCTTCGTCCAGATAGGACCGAGACAGTGGCCACGTCCAGAGATTCTGTTGTGCGGCGCGCTCCGCAATTTCCTGATCGCGATGCCCCATTGGCAGAGTCACAGCCAGGTGCATGCCGGCGTCGCCACCGACGATCTCGACTATGTTTCCAAGTTCCTCATTCAAGCTCTCGACCAGAGCAGTTGCCCGCTCCGCATACAATACCCTCATCCTTCTGATGTGGCGAGCAAAATGTCCTTCGGCAATGAAATCCGCCAGCACCTCCTGATAAAAAGTTGGTGGCCCGAGATCCATGGCGCGGCGGATCGCTAAAAAACGATCGACAAGATCTAAGGGAACAACCACGTAACCAAGGCGCAGGGATGGAAACAATACTTTGCTGAATGTCCCGATGTAGATGACGCGGGCATTGGAGTCCAGTCCTTGCAATGAAGGAATCGGCATGCTCCCGTAGCGATACTCACTGTCATAGTCATCTTCAATAATCCATGAGCCTGCAGATTGCGCCCACTCCAGCAATTGCAGACGCCGCGAGGCGCTCATCGTGACTCCTAGAGGGAATTGATGAGAAGGCGTAACCAGTGCTGCTCTGGCTTTGCGGCAGCGCTTGATTCCTGTGCCCACGTCAAGACCTTCCTTGTCCACCGGCACGGGGATCAGTCGACATCCGGCGAGAGCGAAAACATCCCGGGCTAGCCGGTACCCCGGGTTTTCTACCCAAACGCTGGTGCCGGGATCGAGCAGCACCCGGGCCGAAATCTCCAGCGCCTGCTGAGAACCGCTCACGACGAAAATCTGTTCTGCTTCGCAATGGAGTGATCTGGCAGTTCTCAAGTAAGTGGCAATCGTGTCGCGGAGAGCCTTCGAGCCGAGACGGTCGCCGTAGTGAAAAGACTTGGTGTCCATATTGCGGCACAGGCGTGACACCAGGCTCGACCAGATGGGAAGCGGGAAATGATCCGACGCCACTTGGCCCACGCCAAAAGCTCCCCAGCCCTGCAGCCAGGGAAAGTTCTGAGCGACGGAGAGGATCGAAGTGCGGTGAGCGACTGGTCGCAGTCCAGAGCGAGTTGCGGACCGTTGGGCCGCAAGAGTTGCAGCGAGTCTGGCGGTGGGTGTGGTACTTGAAGTGAGTTGATCTGGGATGGCGTTGGAAACGACTGTGCCGGCGCCCACCCGGCTGGCGAAGTAGCCCTCGGCCAGGAGTTGGGCATACGCATTCAGGACCGGAAACCGCGATACGCCGAGTTCGGATGCGAGCACCCTCGTGGAAGGAATGCGTTGCCCTGGCCGCAAGCTGCCATCGACAATGGCCGCCCGGTACGCATCATAGATCTGCCGGTGGAGCGCCTTGGCAGCCTTGCGATCGATTGCGATCATGGGAAGGATTCCGGAGGCGACGCGCTTCATGACGGCGGATCATAATGGTTATGTCCAAAGCTAGTCAAGTGGGTATTGTGTACGACCACTTTCTGGCGCACAGTACATTCAGCGATGATCGTGCCCTTTTTCGGCAGAGAGGCACGCGATCTCTCGCATCGTGGGAGCCGGATTTCTCACACCGGTCCCAAGAATACTGAAGCAATGGGGCCCATTATGAGTCTTTCACCAGAGACAAACTTTTCGCGAGTCGCCAGCGACGCAGCCGCAGCATTTATCGAGACTCTCCCTGGTTTGCCGGTTGTTTCTACGCGCCCGTCGCCCCGGATTGCCATCAAAGTAAAGGGACGAATTCTCTTCATCAATCTTGGAGACGTCGTGGCGATCCAGGCAGAGGGCAACTACGTGTCGCTGCTGCGGAGCGCTGGTTCGTTTCTCTTGCGGGAACCCATTTCGGTTGTAGCGGAAAAGGTCGAGCCCTACGGGTTTATTCGAATCCATCGCTCCGCCCTGGTAAACACCGCGTTTGTGGAGGAGATCAGGCCGTACCCGACGGGTGAGTATGGTCTCCGCGTGAAAGGCGGAAAGGAATATACCGTCACCCGGACGTACAAGAAGAATCTGCAGGCTCTCGCGGAATTCTGGATCGGCACCAGTTCGCTGTTTCCGGCCCGTGCG
>DATNKA010000613.1:0-3940 GCA_035603655.1 Candidatus Acidiferrales bacterium
CATGGAGGCTGCGATTACACCACCGGCGCAGCGATTGAGGTCTGTGCGTCGTTTGGAAACTCGGCACGGGTGTCGGCGTTGTTTGAGGCTGAGTTGAGCGAATGTTCGATGGGTGGGAACCTGTGCGGGGTCAGCTCAGGAGAAGCCCTGTCGCGCTGGTGCGCGGCGGAGGTTGGCAACAATGCTTTGTCGGACTTCGCGACGGCTCCAACCTGGGCTCAGGATGGGATGCCCGATTATGTGGACAAGACCGATCCGACCGACCAGAACTCTGACAGCATAGGATGCGGCATGGCGTTTATCTCCTGGCTGATGAGCCAGGGATATGTACTCGACAAAATCGCTCCGGTCCTGGTGGGACTGGGTGCTGCCGGGACGCTGGCTCAACTCTATGCCAAGCTCACGTCACAGCCCGCCAGCAATGCGTGGTCCAGTTTCCAGGCTGCGGTGAATGCGTTGCCCAATGGCGTGACCAGCGACGATCCGTTCGGCGGTGGGGCTTAAACCAGACCACACAACAGCGCCGGGTGCGTTATTGCAGGCGGTCCGCCAGTCCTGGAATCGTCTTCACCAGATCGTTGTAGATGACCATCACGGCGAATAGCACCAGAAAGACGAATGCGGCCTGATAGACGCGTTCCTTGATGCGGAGGCTGATGTCATGGCCCATCAAGGTTTCAATCAGGAGGAAGAAGATCACGCCTCCGTCGAGAATGGGGATGGGCAAAAGGTTAAAGACGCCAAGATTCAGGCTGATGCCTGAAGTGAGCGCCAGTAGCGGGGTCCATCCCTTCTGCTGGGCTGCGTAGCCGGCCTCTTGCGCAATTCCAATGGGACCAGAGACCATGCGAGGCGAGACCTTCCCTTCGACCAGTTTCTTGGCGAGTTCCAGAAGCAGCAGGGAATACTTCTTGTTTTCTTGGAGAGATAGAGTGAGCGCCTCCCCGAAGGGCAACCTTTTGACGGTGGTCTCTTCCTTGTTCAGGAATCCCAGGCGATAACGCTGCTGTTTGGGGTCTTCGGTCTTCGAGAGCAAGGGCTGCAAGTGAAAGGTCAGAGTTTGGTTGCCGCGCAGCACAGTGAGGTCGACAGGCTTGTCTTTGGATTCCTGCAGTTGCTCGATCATAGCCTGGATCGAGCCGAGCGGACTGCCGTCCATGGCGACGACATGATCATCTTCCCGCATTCCGGCTTTGACAGCGGGCATGTCGTCATCGAGCTTGCCAATGATGACTGGTTCCGCGGGATACCATCCGGCGGAGCCGACTTCGTTCGAGGTGATGGGTTTCGGGACGATGGTTTTCTCGAGGACTTTGTCTCCCCGTTGAATCGTGACCGCAAGAGGCTGGTTGGGGCTGATCATCACCCGGGGCTGCACCTGCTCCCATGTGGGATTCGTAATGCCGTCGATCTTGATAATGTGGTCGCCCGGCTGCAGGTCGGCTTGAGCCGCGGCGGAGTTGGGTTTGACTCCGTCAATTACGGCCGGCTTGTCCATGAAAATGGGGTATTCGTAGTGCACCATGTAGACGGTGGTGAGCAGGAAAATAGCCAGCAGGATGTTCATGGCGGGACCAGCAATGGCGATCAGGAAACGGTGCCAGCGCGAATGCGAGAGGAACTCCCCAGGATCGCCGGTGCGCTCGTCCATGGGATTCTCGCCGCTCATTTTCACGTAGCCGCCCAGGGGCAACAGGTTGATGCGGTAGTCGGTATCCCCTCTGCGGAAGCCGACTAGGCGCGGGCCGAATCCAAGGGCGAACTGCTCGACGCGGACACCCAGCAACTTAGCCACAGCGTAGTGGCCGAACTCGTGGATCAGGATCATGAAGCCAAGGATGACGACGACGGCGATCAGCGAAATCAGAAAGTCAGCCATGATTGAATTACGTACTCCGTACTTCGTTAGATTCCCAAACCCACGCGCTTGATGAAAGAAGTTAGGTGAAAGAAGTTGCTCGCGGCCGTCCCGTCAGGCTAACCCTGCCCAATTGCTCTTGAGCATATCGGCGAGCTTCGGAATCGGCTTGAAGCACTTCCTGGATAGAACCCAGCTTTCCAGAATTAGATGCGGAAACCGCGTTTTCGATGATTCTGGGAATCTCATCGAATGCGATGCAGCCTTCGAGAAACGCGGCTACCGCGACTTCGTCGGCGGCATTGAGCGCGACCGTCTTTGCCCCACCCGCCTCGACCGCTTCGTATGCCAAACGGAGACAAGTGAATTTATTCATATCTGGGGGGCAAAAGTCCAGATGACGCAAGTCACTGACTTGGAAGCGCATAACCGACTGAATCCGCTCCGGATATGTTAGAGCGTAGAGGATGGGCAGACGCATGTCCGTAACTGAAAACTGAGCAAGTATACTGCCATCCACAAATTCCACCATGGAGTGAATGGTCGATTGGGGATGGACCAGAACTTCCACCTTCGCCGGCGGGATGTTAAACAGTCTGCAAGCCTCAATCACCTCGAAGCCTTTGTTCATCAAGGTCGCTGAGTCGATGGTGATGCGCTTGCCCATCTTCCAGGTCGGGTGGTTGAGAGCCTGCTCCGGTGTGATGGAGCTGAACTCCGAGCGCGGAGTGTTCAGAAATGGGCCGCCGGACGCTGTCAGCCAGATGCGATCCACTTCTTCCATCCGGCCACCTCGCAGGCATTGGTGAACGGCGTTGTGCTCGCTGTCGATCGGCAGCAACGGCTTGCCTTGCCGCCGCGCCTCGGCGGTGATCAACTCCCCGGCAGCGACCAGACATTCTTTATTGGCCACCCCGACAGTCTTTCCCGCTTTCACCGCTTCGTAGGTGGCTTCGAGTCCGGCCACGCCTACGATGGCGCTGACCACGAAGTCAACCTCGGCGTGGGTCGCGACCTCGACCGCCCCGGCCGCGCCATGAACGACTTCGATCTCGCTCAGGCCCGCCTTGTTCAGACGCCCGCGCAAGACATCGGCATTGGGCTCCGTAGCCATCGAAACCAGCCGTGGATGCCAACGCCGGGCCTGCTCAAAGGCAGCCTCAAGGTTCGCGCCTGCGGCGAGTGCCACAATCTGAAAGCGCTCGGGGTAGGACTCAGCCACGCTCAGCGTGCTGCGGCCGATCGAGCCGGTGGATCCCAGGATGGCGATGCGTTTCATGTCCGGTAAATCAGGCCGCTAAACTCCGATGAAATTTCGGGCGAACCGAATCCTTATTTTAATTTTACGCGTTACCAGGGTCGCCCGGGTGGGAACAGTGCCACGGCGTAAAACCACAGCACCGGAGCGGCAAAGAGCAGGGCGTCGATGCGGTCGAGCATGCCTCCGTGGCCGGGCAGAATTGTGCCGGAATCTTTTACCCCGGCTCCACGTTTGATCAGCGATTCCACCAGATCGCCGAGTTGTGCGGCGACATTCAGCGCGATGGTCAACCAGACGATGGGCCATATTTCGGGCTTCTCCAGCCCGAACAGGCCGTCGCGGCGCTGAATCAGTCCGATGCGCAGCAAGAATGAACTGATCTGCAAGGCGTGATTGAAGAGCAGAATTCCAACCATCAGGCTGGCCGCGACCGAAGCGGCTGCGCCCTCCCAGGTTTTCTTTGGGCTGATGCGCGGGGCCATCAGGTGACGTCCCAAGGAACGGCCGACGAAATATGCGAATATATCGCCCGCCCAAACCACGAGAAGGAGATAGAGTAACCAGAACGCTCCCCCCCACTGCTGCCGCAGTTGCACCAGCATCGCCATAGGCAGTGCAATGTAGGTGAATGCGAAGGCCGAGGCGGCAGCCGCGGGATAGGAGCCCTTCATCTGCGTCCGGCGCATGGCAATCGCGAGAAAGAGAAAGGGAGCGATCGCACAGGCGAATCCCAGGGCAAGGACGAACTTTAGAGCGGAAAGTTGCGGTGTCTCTCCGCCGGAGTCCGCAGCCAGGAGCAGAAAAAACAATCCTACGAAGGT
>DATNKA010000614.1:0-6914 GCA_035603655.1 Candidatus Acidiferrales bacterium
CAGGCTGCGCGCTCGCCTTCTTGCGTGAGTCGCGAAGAGCCTTGATCTTAGCCAGGCGCTTGTGCTCCTCATCAACCCGCACGGTAAGAAACTTGATCACCTGTTCAGTCACGCGCAGGCGGCGCTCCAATTCGTGGATCACCGTCCCCGTGCCTTCAATCGTCAGCAGAATATAGATGCCCTCGCGGAATTTACGCACAGTATAGGCCAGGCGCCGCTTTCCCATGCGGTCCACGGCCTTCACCGTTCCCGCGGCTGAGGTCACCGTTGTCTCCAAATGTGAAACCAGTTTTTCCAGATCTTCGTCCGCCATATCCGGTCGGACAATAAACATCAACTCATAAGTACGATTCATTTTGCAGTCTCCACACCACGAAATTGTCACCCCGAGCAAGCGTTCTTGCCGCAACGCGGGATCTGGCCGAGCCCCGCGCGCGCGTTGCTTACGACGCAATAATCGCGCGTTCGGCTCGCTCCTTACTCCGGCTCCTTGCGGTTAAAGCGGTTCATCGCCGCCGCCGGACCTTCCTTCAAAATCACTTTCACCGCTTCTCCAGCGGTATCGAGCACCCCATCCACTATCGCCAGATCCGCTTTGCGAAGAGGCGACAGCAAATACCGTTGACCATCTTCCAGTTTTCGCTCCGGTGCTACGCCGATCCGAATGCGCAAAAAATCCTGCGTCCCCAACGCCCCGATGATCGACTCGATCCCGTTATGCCCCGCCGAACTGCGGCGGGTATGAATCCGCAACGTGCCCAGGGGAAAATCCAGCTCGTCCTGAATCACAATCAAATCCGATTCCGGCCTCGCCTCGTACTCCGCCACCAACTCCCGCACCGACAGGCCGCTGAGATTCATGTAGGTCTCAGGCTTGGCCAGCAGCAGCGTCTCGCCTTCAATCACAGCCCGCGCCGTAAGCGCCCGGCACTGCCGGTTTCGAACCTCGACGCCCAAGTTGCCGGCGATGCGATCCACCGCAAGAAAGCCTACGTTATGCGGTGAAAACTGATACTCGATTCCAGGATTGCCAAGACCGACGATCAGTTTCACGCGGTATCCGTTCCCTCGCGCTCGGCGATGCAATTGTCATCCCGAGCAAGCGTTCTTTGCGCAGCGAGGGATCTGGGCGAGCCGCGCGACCCAGTCATCGCGCCTTTGGCTCGCTTCCTTATTTCTTCTCCTTCTTTTCTGCTTTCTTCTCCGGCTTCTCGGCAGCGACCTCACCCTCTTCCTCGGTCTCTGCCTTGCCCTTCTTGATGACTTCAGGCTCGGCCGGAGCAGCTCCCGCCTCCGCCGCAATCGCTTCCGGAGCAGCCACAACCTCTTCCTTCACACTGGTCACGTGCGCCACGGGCTGGTTTGCATCTGTCAGGAATTTCAGCTTTTCGTTGTGCGGCAAGTCCGACACGCGCAGCACTTTTCCAAACGTCAGCTCACTCACGTCGACATCAATGTGGCCCGGAATGTCCCCCGGCAAGCACTCGATCTCAACCTCGCGCAAAATCTGCTCGAGAATGCCGCCTTCGGTCTTCACTCCGGCGGGTACGCCCTCGAGCACGATAGGCACGTTGACGCGCAATGCCTTATCCATCGCGATACGCTTGAGATCAATGTGCAGCAGATGGCCCTTGATTGGTTCATATTGCCAATCCACGATCATGGCCTTGGCCTTCTCGCCACCATTCAGGGCGAGATCGAAAATCGTATTGTGCCCGCTCTCCGACCGGAGAATGCGTAGCACATGCCGCGGATCGACGCTCACCGACATCGCGTCCTGGCCCGCACCATAAACGACCGCCGGGATCTTGCCTTCACGACGCACCCGCCGGGCCTGATTCTTCGTACCAGCCTCCCGCGGATTCGCTTCCAAAACATTTTGTTCCAGTGTGGTTGCCATAATTTCAATTCCTGTCTTACATGAATAAATTGCTGACTGAAGTCTCTTCGTGAATTGACTGAATCGCCCGTCCTATCAATCCCGCAATCGAGCGCACCATAATCTTGGACTCGCTTTTCGCTTCCGCCGTCAACGGGATCGTGTTGGTTACCACAACGTACTCGATGGCGGAATTGTGAATGTTTTCCACCGCCGGATCGGACAGTACCGCATGGGAAGCGCAGGCATACACCGAGGTTGCCCCATTCTCCATCAGCGCTGCCGCCGTCTTCACTGTGGTTCCCGCGGTATCAATCAGATCGTCAATGATCAGGCAAGAGCGCCCCTTGACGTCTCCGATCACATTCATCACCTCGGCCACATTCATCTCCACCCGCCGTTTGTCCACAATGGCCAGCGCCGCGTCGACTTTCTTGGCGAAAAAACGCGCCCGTTCCACGCCTCCTGCGTCCGGCGAAACCACGGTAAGGTTCGGCAGGTTCAGCTTCTTGAAATGGTCTACCAGCACCGGCGATGCAAACAGATGGTCTACTGGGATGTTAAAAAACCCCTGTATCTGCGGCGTGTGCGGGTCGACGATCAGAGCCCGGTGAGCGCCCGCCGTGGTCAGCAAATCGGCGACCAGCTTCGCCGAAATCGGAGAGCGCGGTTTGTCTTTGCGATCCTGTCGCGCGTATCCATAGTATGGAATCACTGCCGTGATGCGCCGCGCCGAGGCGCGCTTCAAGGCGTCGATCATCAGCAGCAGCTCCATCAAGTGCTCATCCACGGGACGGCAAGTCGGCTGCATAACAAATACGTCACAGCCGCGCACGTTCTCCTGAACCTGGACGTACACCTCGCCATCCGCAAAACGCTTCAGCATCGCCTGGCCACGCGGCATCCCGAGAAAATTACAGACCTCATCGGCTAGAGGTTCGTTCGCCGTACCACTGAAAATCTTGAACTTCTCGTCCACCCGCGCTCGCGGCTTGCGTTCCGGTTTCTCCTCGGGCATGGGGGGAGCCTGCTTCTCGGCTTTCTCCGTCTTTTCCGCTTCCGTCGGCGTCACCAAAATGGCCATAGTTAGCTCTTAGCCTTCAGCTGTTAGCTCTTGGCGAAAACCTTCCACTCTTATGGGTCAGGCTAAGAGCTAAAGGCTAACCGCTAAGAGCTGTTTCTCTGGCTGGGCCGCTAGGATTCGAACCTAGACAAAGTGCTCCAAAGGCACTTGACCTACCATTAGTCGACGGCCCAGTAAAAGCCCTAGTTGATTTTGGATTCTTGATTGCTGATTGAACCCTGTTCAACCAACCCTCTCATTGTCAATCAACAATCCAAAATCAACAATCGAAATTAGCAAGGAAATCTACCGGGACCGCCGCCAGCCCACGCTAAACCAAAACGCGCTTCCAATATTCCCGCCGCGTCAGCGTAACCGTCGCCCGCGCCGCCCAGCCATGGCCGCGCAACTTCTTCACCGCCGCGCGCGCCGCGCCCCTCGAAGCGAACAGCCCGTACAAAGTCGACCCGGAACCCGACAAGGACGCGTACTTCGCGCCCGCACGCTCCAGCGCACATTTAGCTTCACTCAGCTCGGGATAATCAGGAAAGACGACTTCTTCAAAGTCGTTCTTGATCCCGGCCCGGACAAGCTCGAGAAGCAGATTCTCGGCTCGGCCCCTCTCACTCGGAGGAGCACCGGAGTAACTCTTGCTCAGCCAAGCAGAAAGCGCACGGCCAAGCTCAGTCATTCTATCGGATGCCCCCGCCATCGTCAATTTCGCGGACGAAGCTCGTGGGGGGGGAGCCGCCCCTTCGACAAGCTCAGGACAGGCTCTCGGCGGTCCGGCCGGGCGAAGCCGGGCCCCTCTCGCTAACTTATCTGCGGCCGAAGCCTTCCTGATCCGATCCCAATCCGCAAACGCCTTCGGAGTCGAAACCCCCACCTCCGGCGTCAGCACCACGCACGCCGTGCGCGGCAAATCCTGCAGCGGATACACCTGCTCCCCGCGTCCAACCCCCAGCACCGTTCCGCCTACCAGAAACAACGGCAGATCGGACCCCACTTCCGCCGCAATCTGCAACCGCTCCTCCGCCGGCAAGCTTTTCCTAATTACCCGCTCCAGCGCCAGCAGCGCGGCCACGGCGTTTGACGAAGCCCCGCCCATCCCCCCCTGCACCGGCAAGCGCTTCTCAATGTCGACCACAACTCGTCCTTTGGCCTTTAGCGAGCTCATCGCTTTCTCGACGATGCGATAGCAAGTATTCGATTCATCTTTCGGAACTCTAGGGTCGGCGCACCGAACCTGAATCCCACGCCCGCGATTCACGCTCACACCGATCACGTCATGCAACCCAATCGTCTGATAAATCGTGAGCAGTTCGTGAAAACCATCTTCACGTGCCCCGCCAACCCTCAACCCCAGATTAATTTTTGCGAAAGATCGAACCGTTACCGTCATGGAAGCAAGATTGTAAGCCATCTGACCTGCAGCCCGAGCCCCATCTTCGCCAGACTTTGGGGTCGTTTGCCTTTGCCACAACCTCCCTCCGCTGGTCCCACCACCTTGGTAATCTCGACTGCTTCAGTCCATTAGCGCACCCTAAATCGTGATGCCAAGCACGCGAACCGCCTGACCGCGGTCCTCCCCGTTGGAATCACGGACGACGGCAAAACATGAGTGCCGACGCGACGCAGAGCGAGGCCAGAGCACAGCACATCCCGGAAGTCGGGGGTAGCTCCGTCGCCTGCGCGGAAAAGGACCTTATCGGCCTAAATTCAGCCCCCGTTTCACGACGACCGCGGATTAGGGGCCGCGTGAGATCGGTGGGCTTTCAGGGGATCTGTTATGCGTAGTCTGACTGCTCGTTGCTTTCTGCTGATTCTCCCCCTTACTTTAATGACTTTTGCCGCCGCGCAAACCGGCTACAAGGTCATTTCCGTCAGCGATGGCGGATCTATCTCCGGCACCGTCAAATGGTCCGGCCCAGCTCCCCGCGCGCTTGATTTTCTCGTAACCAAAGATCCGGAAATCTGCGATCCCGACGGCAAGAAGACTACCAGCCTCGAACGCCTCATCGTCGGTCCCGAAGCCGGCGTCGCCAACACCATCGTCTATTTGAAAAATATTTCCGCCGGAAAGGCGATCGAACTGCCTGAGCAGAGGCGCCACCTGGATCAGCACCATTGCCGCTACATTCCCCACATTCTTCTCGTGCCGCAAACCGCCGAGCTGCAGATGAAAAGCTCCGACGCCACCCTGCACACCATTCACATGGATGGTGCAGCCACCTACAATCTGCCCTTCCCCTTCACCAATCAGATGATTGCGCGCGCCATGGCCACGCCCGGCCTGGTCAGTCTGCGCTGCAACGGCGGCCACGTCTGGATGAACGCTGAAATGATGGTGGTTCAACATCCTTACTATGCCGTCACCGACGAGAGCGGACGCTTCGAATTCAACAGCGTGCCCCCTGGCACTTACCAGATTGTTGCTTGGCACGAAGGCTGGGGACTAGCCGGCAAGGAACAAGCCTATGACGTACTTACCGAACGCACAGTGCAGCGCCCCATCTTCACCGAGCCGAAAACCTGGGAGCGATCAGTTACGGTGACGTCCAATCAGCCCACCACGGTCAATTTCGTGATCGGAAACAAGTAGGGACTTAGCCGGGCGGGTCCGGGAAAGATTGTGCGGGCGGGCACGCTTGGCGGCCCGCCTACAACACGGGAAAGCTGGAACGGTTGAGATTCCGGCCACCTTCGATGGATAGCTTTGAGGGATAGCTTTCAATGGATAGCTAACCGCCGGCTAAGCCTGAACCGGTTTTAAGAGTTTTGCTTGTGGTTAGCTTTCGCGGGCAACAGTGCCCGCGCCACGCGAGCTAGGTGCGCCGCTTATAAAGCACCGCAAACTCGTACCCCGCATTTGCCGGAAACAACTCCGCCACTTTCCTCAAGCGCTCGGCCAGCGCCGAAGGCGCCAACAGCGGATAGTCCCGCTCCCGCAGATCGTAGTAGTCCACGTCTAAATACAAAGACAACAGGTAAATCGAAATCGTATCCGCGAACGCAGCTTCAAAGTATTCATTCTTAAAACGCTCCGCATCCGGGCCGCCGGCCAAAGCCAGCTTGCGTGCTTCCCACGCATCCACCGACGTCTCTCCGCGCGTTCCTGCCTCCACTTGTTTCCACGCCAGCTCGCTGAAATCCGCGGAAACGCCCGCAGCATCCACCAGCGCGTGCCCCACATTGATATAGAACTCGAAGGCCACCGAAAATTTGTCGTCCATCAGTCGGGTGGAGATAAACACGCACTGCGAATCGCCCAGATTCAGGTTGCGATGGCACACCGCGTGGTCGCTGAGCGCCACATCATAACGGTCCGCAATCAAAACCTCTTCGCCCTGGCTCACGGTTAGCGGGACAAAATAATAAGCCTTGCGCTTCAGCCCTGCCGCCGCCTTGGTCGGCACCGCCGCGATCATGCGCTCCAGGTCAGATGCGCTGATGGAAGTCTCACCCGCCACGGCATAGCACACCCCATTCCCCGCCTGGGAAACCGGCGTCATCCTGACCACATCCGCGGGGCTCCGCGTAATAGCTGGCGCTGCCTGTGACATAACTTTATCTCTTATACACTACTGGCGCGTTAACACCGGACAGGGTGGAGCGGCACTCTTGCCCGCTGCCTTTGCCCGTGCCCTTTATGTTGATTTTGCAACTGTCCAAGCCGGAAGAATGATTTTGGGTGGTGCAGCAGCTCAGCCCCGTCGAGAACTCGATGCAGGCTGACTCGAACAAGAAGCTGCCTGAGGTGCTGGTATAACTTTGAGTAGTTCGAGCCCTCTAAACTGCTCGGGTCGCGGTCGGTCGCCCCCCCGAGACTTCTCGGCGGATTCAAGGTTTCAGCGAGTTACTCATCATCAAGACAAATAAGAGCAGAAGATAGATAACGGTGGCTTGCAAAACCTGACGCGCAAACTGCTTGGAGCGAGGACTGCTGAGGGGTAAGTTTAGAAACGCGAGACG
>DATNKA010000615.1:0-2338 GCA_035603655.1 Candidatus Acidiferrales bacterium
TTGGCTGGGATTGCTGCTCTGGGCGCTTGGGTTCATCGCGATTGGTGGAGAATGGTTCTTGATGTGGGAGTCCAGCGTATGGAATGGCGAACTCTCGGCCCTGCGCATGTTCATCCTGAATGCATTCGCATTATTATTTCTCTATTTGCCGGACACTGCCGAGACCGAATCGAACCCGATAACGTTGTAGCCATGCAGGTACGCTTCCAAAAGCGTACTCCCAACCCCGGCAAACGGGTCGAGCACTCACGCCTTGCTGCCTCGATCCGAGGGAATGCACTCGCGCAGGCACGATGGCCTATCTGAAAGGGAGCGACGCCGCCGGCGAACGCTCTCAAGCTCAATCGGCAAGAGCGTACGAAGCGTTCATGTGAGACTGAATTGTTTCGAGCCACAGAGGCGGGAGGTCGCACTTCTGGAATGGGCTAGGAATGGTTGAGAGTTAACTGATTGGGATTGTAAAAACTCAAAAACTAGCGGAGAGGTGCGCACTTGAACTTCAACAGTGAACTTCGTGACACTCCTGGTTTCAAAAACATAGTGAATGCTGGAGTACATCCGCTCACTGCGCTTCGTCTGGATGCCAATACTCTCGAGGTATGCGCGTGACTCGTCATCCCAACAAACCGCCTTTCATTTTTGCTCCGCGCGGTCGGTCACCTGTAGAAGTACCCAACCCTGCTTTGTGCGTATCACATCAGAAATTTCACCGACCTTCATGCGAAATACCAGTTGTTCGAGGCCCTTGGCCAGTTGGCCCCGCTTAAAGCAGCCGATGGCACCTCCTTGGGCGGCAGACGGGCTTTGAGAGTTGGCGGCAGCCAGATCAGCGAACGCTCCACCCGACCGAACAGCTTGGCGCACCTGCTCGACTTTGTGTTTTGCTTCCACGCTCTGTGCCGAGCTATCGGACTCTGGAGCAGGGATTAGCACCTCGCTCAGGCAGACTCGTTCGCCTTCACGCGCCGTGAGCGAATCCTGACCAGCCGAGTGAAGAACCGGAGTTTGTGCGAAGAAAGGTACGGCAAAGAGAAGAAGAACGAGAACGCACTTGCCTAATTCTGTGCGCATAGCAATCTCCCTCGTGAGCACTTGGATATGGAACCCCCAAGACCGCTCTAGCATAGCGCACTCGGAGACTTCGAGAAAATGGTAGTTGATGCGAAACAGCTGATGCTAAACAATTGTGCTCAACCCCCCTTCCACGGAACTGGCGCTGCCCTGCCCACAGGAAAATTCCCAGAAAACTGTGCTTTTTCGTTACCGAGAAACCAGCGACTTCGATTGCCATCGGGGCTAGAACCAGTGTCCGGCGGGAATCGCGGCCGCTGAAGCCCAGCGCCTTCTCACGGCGCACTTTATCGCCAACTATGCGAATCATCTCTAACGTAAGTGAATCCGACTGAATAGTGCTCCGGCGTAGTGCGCTACAGGCAATATCAAAGCCGCGCCGAGAAACCACCTGCTCGACCTTGCCCAATTTCCATTCCCAAGCACGGCAGCGATGACAACTGGAATCGCCAACGATCCGAAGATGCGCCCTAGTAGGGCGGCGTTTACAGCCGTACCAGATAGGGGCACCACACTGCCGATGCACAGACTGACACCACAGACAATCCTAATGGCAATCCAAAACCATTGCTCGACAACAATGGCGCTTTTCGGTTCAGGTGGTACTTCGATGACACGTGCGTGAACGTGTCCACAGTTGCAACAAACGGCGGAACGTGGCGGATTTACCGTTCCGCAGTGATTGCAGTAGACAACCTCTTTCGGCGTTTCCGTCGCGCTCATCAGGCTATTGCTCGCACTCTACGCCGAAACGGGGCGCACCGTTCACCGCTCGTAAGATACCTGACATAATCAGAAGTCGTTTGAAAATAGAATCTCGTCGGGACCCCCGGCAAATGACTTTCTCCAATAAGAACCGGATGCGCTAATCAGCGCCCGTCCGGGCCCGGGGACGGGGCACCCGGCAATGATGGTCCCGCCGTGCTCGCTAACCATTGCCATGCGCGTAAGCCGTCCGAAGGTAAGGTGACCCCAGACAAGACGGCTCCTAAACATCCGGTGTATGTGGTCCTTCGTTGGACCGAGACAGACGTCAGTCTGCGTTTGTAAGAAATTGCAAACGAACATTTTGTCAAGCAATGCTTTAGCGAACTTCGAACAATTGCATAATCCCGTTAACTACGAAACCTAATAAAACCGCAAAACCGAAAACTATTTTCCATCTACTAACGTTCTTCCCCCTGCCCGCAATCAGGTTGAACGAAATGTACGCCAGACCACACAGGCCCGTGGCGATTGCCAACAAGCCACCCCCCACGGATGGAGA
>DATNKA010000616.1:0-4256 GCA_035603655.1 Candidatus Acidiferrales bacterium
AATCGGTTACCGCCATCACCAACCCCGCAGGCCGGCTTTCAATCTGGATGCTAGGAGAACTCAACCTGAATTAGCAATAGGGGAGGCGCAAATAGTTGGCAGAACACTTGCAACCAAAGTAACCAGCGGTCAAACATTCAGCTTGAGATTTTGGGCGGCGCAGTGCTCCAAGCGCTGCGATAAAGTGTCCATCCACGAATCGGGCTTTAGCCCTGAGGTACTACTTCGCTCCCGCCGCCCAATAACTGCTCCTAGCCAGCACTGTTCTATCCCCCGCATTCCGCAACCGCACCCGCAACTGATGCAAACCTCCGTGCGGACTCCTCGGCTCGATGCTCAGCAGATAACGGCTGTGCAAATGATTGCTGAAGTCGATCATCCGCAAATCAAAATTCTTTCCCGTCGCGAACATCTCATACTCCCCACCCGTCATCGCCGCCACGGTCTTCGGCATATTCTTCTTCATCGCCTCCGCCGCCATGATCAGCGGCGCCAGCAGATCCGGCGACGGATGCATCTCGTTCATATTGTTCCCCCGCATCGTATCCAAAATATTCGAACGCGACGGAGAAAACGTAAGCGCGTACACCACGGTGCTGCTCTGTCCAATCTTCGCAACCACGTCCTCCACCTTGGCCTGGCTGCCGTGGTCTCGGGTCTCGCTGATCAGCAACAGCACTCTCTGCCGCTCCTTCGGAGTGTTCTCCAGCATCTTCACCGAATAATCCACCGCATCGAGAATCGCCGCCCCTCCGTCCCCCGGCTGCAACTCCTTCAGTGTCCAGGCAATCCTTTCCGAACCCCCAGTAAAATCCTGCGCGGTCTGCACCTGGCTGTCGAACTCCACAATGGCCACTGAACTATGTCCCTCCGCCACCAGCGGGTCCAACATCGCACTCAACCCGCGCATTCGGGGAAACTCATAATCAGCCCGCCGCCCGCGCTGGATCGCAATCACCATCGAGACCGGTTGCCCTTCCGCCGCTTCATCGAGATGCACGACCTGCTCCACGCCATCGTCCTCGACCACAAAATCTTTTGCTTCGAGGCCATACACAATCTCACCCTGCGCGCTCTTCACCAGCGCGGGAATCACCACCACATTCGATTGACTACGGAGGGTTGTTTCCTGGCAAACGGCGCCGCGGCACAGGAGCGCCAACAAAAACAAAAGAAGATGAATTCCTGCACGCCTCAGGCTATCCTGCCTTGCGGTTGGGGTTTTCGTGCAACACTTCATCCAGCGCATTGGCCAATAAATGCGCCCGTTTCTGGTAATCAGTCGCCCCATTCTCCTGCTTTCGTTGCAGAAGGTGATACTCATCGGCAATATTTAGCGCCGCCAGCACCGCCAGACGCACCGTATCGATGGTGTTGGTCGCCTGCGCCACGGCCCGCATCTTCGAGTCCACATACTCGGCCAGCTTCAGAATGTATTCCGGATCCGATCCCCGCAGGTTATACGCCTGATCAAAAATCTCGACCCGTACGCTTCCGTTTTGCGCAGGCTTCAACGTCGAATCCTTAGCTACCATCGCCATAATCTGCAATCCTAATTATTCAAAGCGTTTTGGCGAAACCCGAAGCCGACGCTTCTAACTCGCCCGCTCCTCCGCAATGGAGTCGATCTGTTCCAGCATTTTCTCCACTCTCCCGCGAATCTCCTCCCGCTCTTTGCGCAACTGCACCGCCTCGCGCTTGAGCGCAACCAATTGCTCCTCGCGTTCTTCCAGTTGCTGCCGCACCCGCTGGGCATCCCGTTCCGCTGACGCTTGGGCCTGCCGCGCGGCTTTGTACATCTCGATCGTGCGGAATATTTTTTCTTCGAGTATCTGAAAATCGTCCGCCGAAGACTGCTCTGAGATCTGTTCTGACACCTGTCCTGACACCTGTTCCGCCGCGTTCAACGCCATGATGGCACTTTTCCTGAAAAGATTTCAAACTTTCCCGCAGTATACTCCAGGGTCCTGTGGATTGAGCATGGCCAATCAGTGCCCGCTTGGCCTTGTCGCCTCAAATCTGGATATAATCTACCCCATGACACCGAGAACCCTTCCCACGCTCGCTGCGGTTGTCGCTCTGATGATTTTCGTTCTTCCCTGCGCCGCCAAAACTCAGGTCGACGTCAAGGACGCACAGGGCAAGCCGGTCGGCACAATCCTGGTCTGGAGTGACGCGGGAGGCACCGGCTTCCAACTAAACCTCCACGATCTACCGCCGGGCGAACATGCCATTCACATTCATCAGAACCCCAAATGCGATGGTCCCGACTTCAAATCAGCGGGTCCACATTTCAATCCCGAAAACAAAAAACACGGATTCGATAATCCCGAAGGCCACCACGCCGGCGACATGCAGAATTTTACGGTCGACGCCAAAGGCAGGTCCAAGGTCCGCTTCGTGAACAAAGACGTTACCTTCGAGGGTACCGATAGCCACTCGCTGTTCAGCAACGGCGGCACGTCGATTGTCATCCACGCCAAAGCCGATGACATGAAGACCGATCCCGCCGGCAACTCCGGCGACCGCATCGCCTGCGGCGTAATCACCAAGTAGCTCGAAGGTACCCGCGGATTCTGCTTGACATTCGCTTTATATTCGCCAAGAATGGCGGCATGGCGATCACACGCAGGCAGCACGAAGTCTACGACTTCATTTCGCGCTTTGTGGCGGAACATAGTTACTCTCCATCGTTTGAAGAGATCGGGACAGGGCTTAAGCTGAACTCGCTGGCCACGGTGCACAAGCACATCACGAATCTCGAGAAAAAGGGATTGCTCACGCGCGATTACAATCGCAGCCGATCAATCGACCTGCTCCCGCCCAAGGGACGCCTCAAACAGGCCATGAGTGTGAATACAGGCTTGGTGCTTCCGCTGCTGGGACGCATCGCCGCCGGCCAACCGATTGAGGCCGTACAGAGCAATGAGACTATTTCCCTCGCTGATTTTGTCCGCTCGAAAGAGGTTTTTGTGCTTGAAGTGCGCGGAGATTCCATGCAGGATGAGGCCATCCTCGACGGCGACTACGTGCTGGTGGAGAAGTTGAAGACAGCCCACAACGGCGACATCGTGGTCGCGCTGGTGGAGCAGACCGATGCGACTCTAAAACGTTTTTACCGTGAAGGCGAAAACATCCGCCTGCAGCCCTCGAATGTCACCATGAAGCCGATCATCGTTCCCGCGGCGTCAGTGGAAGTGCAGGGGCGGGTGATTGGGGTGTTGCGGAAGTACTAGCGTTCCCGGTTTCGCATTAGTACCGGTGGAAGTCGACTTGTACCACCATCTCCGCGGCCACAGGCTGACCGTCCCGCTGAGCCAGATCGAAACGCCATTTCTCCACACACTCTACGGCCTTCCAATCCAAACCCATCCCCAAGGGCTTCGCAATTCGGATGTTTCGAGGCTCCCCATCGGTATCCACCACCAACCAGAGGGTAATCGTGCCCTGGTAATGCAGTTCACGCGCTTCGGTTGAAAACTCAGGGCTTGGAGCTCCTTACCCAAGTTCTCAGACGCTGCCAACACACAGGACTTCCAATAATCCGGCACGATGTCGGCGAGGCGATCCGGGGGCGTCAAGAATATTTTCGCGAGTAGCGCCTGCCCTTTCTCGCTAGTGGCGGCACCCGCATCGAGCTCAGCTTCGATCCGGAGAAGGCTCGTTCTCTTTGGTTTCTTGTTCCCGGAGGTTTGGAACGCGAGTGCGTGGCCGTCGTAAATCAATCTCAGCCGATCCGCGTGAATCGTCAGTCGCCGGTCCGAAACATTGATTGAGGTTACGTGCACGACCCCATCGCCCGTCCAATCGCCAAAACCGAGATTGCCCGCGAGCATGCCTGCGGAATCGTACTTCAATTTGTCCCCGTGATAAAAACCGCGCAGGACAACCGTCTTGTTTCCATATCGAGGGCGAAGACTTTGCTCCAACTCATCTGCGGCACCAGCGCGGGGGAGAAGGATTGCAGAAACCAGAGCTGCGAACAACAGTACGAAAAGAAGACGCGAGATCCGCGCAGGGCCAATCACGGCAAACAATCGTAGCTGACTTTGAGGGGGGAAAAAAAGCAAACGCCCAGAACGAATGCTGAGCGTTTAGGTTTGCAGACGGCTAAAAGATTCTTTATCCAACGTGCCGGTCGATGGCCTGCGCGATGGCATCCTTCGGACGGTAGCCGACGAGTTGCTCCACCACTTGCCCGCCCTTAAACACCAGCAGCGTGGGGATCCCAGTAACTTTATAGCGCATGGGAGTTG
>DATNKA010000617.1:0-3935 GCA_035603655.1 Candidatus Acidiferrales bacterium
CTACCCCATACAGCGCAGGAAGCCATGAATAGAGGCAAGCACAAACGTCCGCGCGATCCAAACCAGCTTGCAAAGTGGATTGTAGATCGCTCCACGGATGAGCACCAGAAGTCCCAGCGGCGGGTAGTGGTTCACTTTAAAACTGTCGGTTTTTGTTTTCCAGCCTCAGCCGCCTCTAACGCCTCGGCTTCAGCAAGTAATGCATCGGCTTCCCGAAAGAGGGCGTCTGCTTTCCCTTTCAGGTTCGCCGCTCGGTCGCGCAGTCTCTCTGGCTCTGGCACATGCCGCTTCCGGATTGGACCGCTTTTCCATCGCATGCGCCCAGTGTCAAGCACTGACCGTGAAACGGCAAGGCAAAAAACGAAAACCCTCCGAAGAGGGCCGCAGTGAAAAAGCCCTGTGGATTTCAAACTGACCCACTACCCAGCGGCGCCTTTTCCTCTGGAACAGGAAACTGACCCAGCGCCCATTCCGGCGCAGAGCTGAAACGCCTGCGACTGCCGTAATAGCGGCAAATCCCCCTTGTGAGAGCGAATGAGCGGGAAAACCCGAGTCCTGCCGGGAACGGCAGCGAAGATCATCATCTTCACATTTCCAAGTGCACCAGAAAAAGCGCAGATATGACAAGACTCGCGCAACTTCTGCGGCATACCCACGCGGCGCAGGACAACCCTGGACGATGGGGCCTAGGGGATTGCGGTAGCAGCACTGGCCATGCCACCAGACCAAAGAAGGTGTAACCACATTCTTCCGTCACACACGGTTGATTCACTTAGTTTCTATACCAAGAAACTCCCCGATCTTGTCGTTCAAGAATTTCTCGTCCGCCGGGCTGCCGCCGGCGCCGGCGGTGTGTCCCCATAGCGAAGGAATCGGCACCAGCGAAACGTTCGGAATGAATGCCGCTTCGTAGCGCGCGTCGCCAACCGGGAAGTAGAGATCGGTTTCTGAGGGCATATAGAGGAACGGAACCTTGATCGAGCGTAGTGCCCGTTCCGTGTCGCCGTTGAATCCTGGAGTCTTGCCAACATCGTGATACTCCCAGGTTCGCGCCTGCAGGATTAAGTCGTTGGCATCGGCGCCGGGGATAAAGTTGGTGCGAAATTCTTTAAGTACACTTTCGAATGTGGTTCCCGGCTTCGCGCCTTCCCGCCATAATTCTTTGCGCCACCACTCTTGCGAGAACAGCCATGCCGTCCAGACCACACCGAAGGCCTCCAGGCCTTTTTGCGGCGGCGCGGTGTAATCGCCATCTTTGAAAGCGGCGTCGGCAGTGAGGGCGGCAATTTGGCCTTCAAGACGGACAACGCCGTGTCCATAAGTCTTGGCGGTGCCGGCGGTGCCTACGATGCGATCGGCGAACGTGGGATAGCTTACCGCCCACTGGAACGCCTGCTGGCATCCCATGGAAAATCCGATGATAGCGCGGACGTGCGTGATCTTCAGCTCTTCGGTGAGCAGTTTGTGCACAGCTTCCACGTTGTCGCGGATGGTTATCACGGGAAAGCGTGGGCCGTGAAAGGGTTCGGGAGTGTTGCTGGGCGAGGAGGAGTGTCCGTTACCGAAAAGCTCGGTGGCTACTAGAAAAAATTTCGACGTGTCCAGCGCGTGACCGGGTCCAATGAGCCATTCGTAGCCGTGATAGTCGGCCATATAGTGCGAGGGCAGAAGAATCACGTTGTCTTTGACGGCGTTCAGGTGTCCGTAGGTTCCGTAGATGATGTGGGCGGATGGGATCGTCGCTCCGCTTTCGGTGTGAAAGTTAGCGATCACGAACTCGTGTTTTTCACCGGTATCGGCCTTCGGGGGAGCATTCTGCGCCCAGAGACCGGGGCAGATTACGAGCAGGAAAATGAGTTTTTTCATGGAGCGCGGCGTCCTCTTCTTGGTTCGGATTTTCTTGTCACGCGGCCAGTTCATGTTCCGCGCCGCGGAACAGCGCAATGAGGGCTCGGATCACCCAGCGAGTCAGTATAACGATGATTCCGAGCAAGATCGCGGCCAGCGTTCCTGCTGCGTATGGATGACGCGTTGCCAGCCAGGTCAGGCCGATGGCGAGTACATCTTCGGCCACACTTAGCGTTATGTTCGAGACCTGCTCAGGCGATGGCGTTATCGCGGCGCGGGCAGCCGCCTTGCCTCCATGGGCGGCCAAAGCGATGACTGCCAACAGGAGAACCCATTCATCATCGCAAGTGGGACAGTGCGGTGCTGGACCAGCCTGTCGTTAATCAGAAAGAACAGCGCCGTCCGTCGCTTAAGGCGAAAACCATCAACCAACTTGTTGAAGAAAGCGAGGGCGATGAACAGGCACTGTATGTTTTGCTTGCTTCATCCGGAATGCGAATTTTGGAGGCGCTTGCGATCGAAAGGAGAAATTTTACCAACGGCGGGTGTACGATCCAGGTCCGGCAGCAAGTTCATTGTGAGAAACCCCTCATCGTCTCCTATCGAAAGACCGATGCGGCATACCGCGACATCGATTTGCACTCGGAAATTGCAGAGTACCTGAGAGTGTTCACATGCGGCAAGGATGGCTTGCTGTGCAAGGCCCGGAACGGCACGCCGCACCTGCACAACAACATTGAAGAACGTTGGCTTACAGAACGCCTCAAAGCCATGCAGCTTGACGAACCGGGGATGGGCTGGCATGCCTTTCGCCGTTTCCGGAACACGTGGCTGCGAGAGAGGAGATGCCAGGAGGACATCAGGAATTTCTGAATGGGCCACAAACCTCGGACCATGTCCGAGGTGTATTCGCACCTGTTCGAGGAAGTGGAGCTTCGAATTGCGGAAGGCGCGCAAGTGGGCGTTGGATTCGATATTCCTGCTTATATTGGTCCAAACTGTTCCAAAGGATTTGTGCCATCAGACGTTCAGGTCAATATGTAAGTGGTTGTGAAATAATGGAGTCGCCAAGGATGGGCGGTTAGCTCAGCTGGTTAGAGCGCCTGCCTTACAAGCAGGAGGTCGCAGGTTCGAGTCCTGCACTGCCCACCATAACCCCTGATCGCTCAGTTCATTCACACGGTAGTTAAAGCGCGTCGTTCTCCCGATCCCGTTTTCCAGATTTTCCGTGTATCTAATTTCAGCGCCATGCCCCGGTTGCTAATGCATGCTCGCAATTGCCCTTGGACCAGAATTAATATCGTGACCACAGAATTGTGCGCGAAATCCTCCATAGCACAACCCACTCCGCAGGCTGCGAAGTGGGTTGTCCAATGGGCTTTCCAAAAGCACGCGAGTTGGCTGCTTATTGTCCATTGCAATTAAAAGGTTGCGGAGCCGAGAGGGAGGTGAGCGCAGCTTCACCCGGGTAGCTGTAGGCATTGTCAATCGCGCTCGAAGGCGATTGGAATTCGAACCACTGCAACAACGCCACCGTTTGCGGATGATACGTAAATCCGCCAATCTTGACGGGGAAGGTCGCGTGTGGCAAGTCTTCGATCACGTCACCCACTTCCATAAGGTCCTGGCACTGGCCAGCTGGATTCAGCCAGAAAGGCGTAATGTTGTGAATACCGTCGAACCCAACGAACGGATCGTTGAATATCTCGGCGACCTCGTGGCTGTGTGCGGTCACGTCCTGAAACCCGCCTGTGAACAGGCCCGGGCTGATCCAACTCGAGTAGTTCATAACGTAGAAACGAAGACGGTCGCCGTTACTGGCGTCACCAGGCTCCTCATCGAAACTGTGGAATCCAAGCACGCAGCAGTCGCTGGGATTGTTGTTCTCATAGAGGTAGACGTTGGGAAAGAAGAACGTGGAGATGTCTTTGGTTGTGATCAAACCGGCTACTTCCGCTGCGCCCATGACGCTCGAGCTATCCGGGGGTGCGGTCGGCGGAAACAGCTCGCCTGAGAACACGGGATCGCTCACCAAAACAAAGGCGCAGCAGCTGCCGTTGTCATTGAGCGAAAAGAAATATGTGCCT
>DATNKA010000618.1:0-3197 GCA_035603655.1 Candidatus Acidiferrales bacterium
TGTAAGGAGTCGCAAGAATCAGTTTCCTGTGCGGTAAGTTTGTGGGTAGAAACTTTCGAAGGATCGAAGGATCACGTTTGCTGCTCTTTGATCGCGTTCAGCATGCCGAGAGGATGGGGTCGTTTATTGTTTCACTGTATCCGCGCTATCGTTTTTCCGACTGTCCGGTCCACAATGCAGTGATGCGTGCAATTGCTGCATTAAACAGTATGCCTGCTTCAAGACAATGAATGGCGCGAGGACATGCGCGGTACTCTTGGAGAGCACTTCTGACGGCTACCTCGATGCGAGAGCCCCGACGACTAAACCCAAGGACTGAAACCATCTCAGTGATGATCACGTCATCCGTGCGCAACTGGCCGTCCGCTGTCCACCCATCCTATCGCCAGCGTTGACTTCCCGAGAGTGGGATTCGAACCTAGGCTCTCCAACAAAATCAACAAATTAGGAGGCGCGAATGGCATATCAAACCTCCAAGATTCCACAAAAACATTCAACTACACGTTTAATTGGACGCTTAATGGACGCTGATTTCTTCGGGGGTTCCTGAAGACTGGGTGCAGGGCCAGCCAGGACTCCTGCATGTCGCATACGGCCTTACAGACCGAGCAGCAACGCAGCAATGTGGCCGCAGTGCTTGCAGATTAGCCGCCCGTTAGACACGACATCCATCGGATGGAACTGTCCATCGACGACGCAATACGGACAACGGGTTTCTTTTTCTGACACTCAAGTAACTCACTTCGCTGATTTCGCAAACATAGGGTGGTCGCTGGACAATGTGACGGAAAGATCCAAGACGCTGTCGTTTATGGTCTCGGCCATTCTCTTCGCCTCCTCCAGCGACATGCCTCCCAGCAGATTGAAATTCAGGGTCGCGTGCGTAAGCACTGAGACGGTTCCGTGGAAGAGTTCCACTCGGATGACCGGTTTTCCGCCCTGACCTTCCGGTGCAACAAAGCGGCAAGTTCCGCGTTCGGTTCGCGCCTCGGGCATAACCGAACTATAACCCTGAATGTGCGACATCGGACCCGAACCTCACACAAACAAAACCAAGAGTAATTTCCTGCGAAGCGGTGCCCGGGCAGATTCCCAAAATGGGTCAAAACTGCTCAGTCCACACTTCGCTTTGAGGTTAGGCTGTTACTGATCCTCCAATTAAGAGAGGAGTTTTATGAATAGCCCTCCCTTCCCGGGAATACCCTGCGTGATTTGCAGCAAGCCCGTTAACCTCCAGGCCGACTTGTGCGCCGATGAAAACGGCAAGGCCGTACATGCGGATTGTTACATCAAGCGGATTACCGGCGCACACGGTTCACAAGCGCCAACCATGTTCTCACCTCTGCCCGAAACGAGGCGAGTGGTTTCTCCAGAACGTCCGGCGTCGTGCTGAGAGTCTCCGCCATGGCGAATACATCTCTTTCCTCGACAGAAGCGCAATCCCAACTGATAGATAAGCTGTTCGATGCTCGGTCTGCGATACCTCCGCTTCTTCACTGCCGCCAATGCGGCACCGAACTGCTGCATGCCGAATGCCATGTTTTTCACGCTTGCCGACAAGGAGTGGACCGTACCGGTGCCCCATTGTCCACAGTGCAATCCCAACGAAGAGACGACAAAGGGCATCCCCGTGGCCGGTACGCAATAGGTTTAAAGAGTCGCGGCTCGAATAGGTCTGGCGGCGCAAAAGATAAAGAAAAGGTCCCGACTTAATGACATGCCGGGACTGTAGGCGCTAGTCCGGTGGGCTACGACGCTCGGCGCTGTCCACCGTGTTCTGGTTCCTCGGACTCTTCGTTATGTCCTTCCTTTTTGCTGGAAGATGGAATCTTCTGTGCGGTGTTGTCCTTATCCTTTTCTCTTCCCTGGCTCGGTCGCTGACCGGACTGGCCTGACTGTTGGCCTGTCTGCCCGGATTGCTGATTCTGCCCCTTGTTGATATCGTCTGCCATGGAATACTCCTTATTCTTAGCAAATTCGGCGTCAACTGCTGCCGCCAGCTGTTAGTTGCAAGAACTTGTCTTAAGAGTTGTGGGTCCGTTTTTGCGATTCGCGCTGGACGCTATCTATGGATGCTTCGTTGGGGCGGAAGACGGCAGCCCGCAAGTCCGGCGGCCTATTTTTGTTGCCATCGCCGCGGGGACGCGGCCTTTATACCTTCAGTTCATGTACTGCGTGTAAGGGGGCCATGCGTGTCGCCCGTCGACGGAAAGCACTCCGCAAGCTAAAGGAGTGACAATAGCGCGTTAAAAGAATGAAATCTAAACGGGTCGAGTGACACTCTAGGAATTGCCCTTTGCGACCAATCGGCGGTCACGATGCGAAGTCTTACGGAGCAGGCCAGTGCTGAGCCGGCAGCGCACTCCACGAGCCGCGCCACAGGTCGGACACCGAATGGTGAGCACAACTTTTACTTTGAGCTTGGCCTCTGCCGCAAGGCTTTCTCTCTCGAAACCGGACATGAGACATGGGTAATCGAGCACGTTGGTTGAGTGTGGCTTCATTACCGATGGCTTTCGCTGCATGGCGATCATGGTAGTACGCACCGACGAATTATGCGGTACGGTAGCGCACACAACCTTTTTGAAGGCACTGCGGGTTGTGGTAGGGCGCGATCTGCAATGCAGACTGGCAAGAGTCGCAGCCATGACTCCGAATTACTTGCTTTTACGCCGAGTGTACGGATGCGGATAACCGTCAGAGCGAGTTGCCCGCACCAGGGACGAACCGTTGCCCGCACTCGAGACACACGACACAGCAGACGGGAGGCTTCGCGTACGCTCAGCTTCCCGCCTGCCGCATTCTCAATCACTTTCACTCGTTGGAACTCTTTCTGACTCATCGTCACCATCCTTGGAGGGTGACAGAGTCTCGTTGCAGTTATGGGGTGACATTATCTTAGAACACTTACACGGGTGTGGATTTTTCTTCCCATCCCGAGCCATTCGCCTCTACAATTGCGGTCGGCCCGCCGAATCGGGAAAGAGATCTGATGTCGCTCAGGGAATAGCGTGCCGTTTTTCTCTCGCTCAGTTGTACCGAAGAAGAAGATGATCAGTCTGTTCGCCAAAACTTAGTCGAATTTCGCGATGCTAGATCAGGCTGAGTTGTGTTCCCCGGCTTGAGTACTTCTCTCCTTCCATTGAATTCGCAAGGTATCCTCGTTGCAACAATCTCTGAGATCGACGGGCAGGTTG
>DATNKA010000619.1:0-21327 GCA_035603655.1 Candidatus Acidiferrales bacterium
GTCGTGGACGGTGCGCTCGAGTTCACGAGCCGCAGCCGCGGGGTCGAGCATCGGTAGTGTGGCAAATCCCAGGAACCGGTCCGGGTGCTTAGAGACCGTAGCCGCCAGGACGTCGTTCGCATGTCTCGTCAGGTCCCTCGCTAGCGACGGCTCAAGACGCTCAGCGCTCGGCGTAGGGTAGGAGAGGATCGACACATCGATACCGGCGTCGTCCATAGCAGCGATCCGCCCCTCACCTAGATCATAGATGCCTGCTGGAAACCCGGTTTTCGAGTCCTTAAACTTTCCCGTTTTTTTTAGTACGTCGTACGCCAGCGCGACCCTATCGTTCGCCTTTTGAGCGGCTTCGTATATAACCGGAAGCCCGTAGTGCTCCTCTAACCCGACAATCTTCATTCGACCGTGCATCGATAGGATCTCCTTAGGGTGATCTTTGCCGGCGAACTAGCTTACGAGTGACAAGGGAGCATTCGGCATTCCAATGTGGAGTTTCACTGAAATCTCTGGAAGTGATTGATCCTTAACTGCACCGGTGCAGGCAAGGCGCGAAGCGCGGCTCAAGTGTCAAAACTGTCAAAATTAGAACCTTGACACCGCGGACCTCAACTTAATTTAATGGGCGCAACGTCGTCGTAATCGTCGACTCCGTGATTTTCCAAGGTTCATTTCGACCGTCGCTTCGACGCGAGTTGCTTTAAGACTTCCTTCGTAAAGACGCCACAGTGGAATCGGGCATCATCGTTGATCAGTTCCAGGAGAGCATCTTCCCCGGCTGCGCTGATCGCACTGAGGTTTGTGATATCGATGACAAGTTCACGGCCCTCAAGACGCTCTTTGGCCTTTGTGTACTCGCTAAGGAGTTCGGCTACCCAAGGCTCAACCAGAATACCCTCGACCACCAGTCGGCGTTGGCGTGGGCTCTTAATGACAGAGATCTTCAACATGCCGCACTCTTCCTTGTAGTTCCGAGAGTGCAACACGCCCCCCAAACTTTGCAGCTGTAACTACTTTAAATTTCAGGACGGCATTGAAATCGGCAGGAATGAAGTCGAAGGTGTCAATCTATGAGTTTTGACACGGCTCGGCCGGGCCGCCCGATAACGCGGCGTAGTCTCCGGGATCAATGCCAAGCTTTCTTATCCGCGCCAGGAGTGTCGTGCGGTTGATGCCCAGGCGCGCAGCGGCTCCATCACTCCCGCCCACGCGGCCCTTGCTTAAGGTGAGCGCTCGCATAATCTCTTCCCGCTGTTTCTTCGCACGTTCCGCGCTTTTCGTCGCACGGCCATCGGCCATCTTCTTGCCCTGATCGCTGGCCAGCCCCGGTTTTCCGTTTAGTGCCTGAATGGTACTTCTTACAATTTCCGCTATTTCCTCCTGACGTGAATCCTTCGTTTCGCGCTCACGTTCTTCTCCGCTCAACTTGCGCATTTCCATAAGCGGAGCGTCAAGCGACTTGCCACGGGTCAGGATGACCGAGCGTTCCACCAAGTTCTCCAACTCGCGGATGTTTCCTGGCCATTCCCAGTTTGTGAATGCCTTCATTACGGACGGTGGTATTGTCTTGATGTCCTTCTGAAGCTGCTTCGCGAATTTCTGCACAAAATAACCGACCAGCAGTGGAATATCTTCTTTGCGCTCCCGAAGAGGGGGAAGTCGAATCGGAAAAACATTCAGGCGGTAGTACAGATCGCTGCGAAACTCGCCCTTCGCAACCATCCTGACCAGGTCGCGGTTGGTCGCAGCAATCAAGCGAACGTTCACCTTCAGAGTTCGCGTGCTCCCTAGCCGTTCAAACTCCTGTTCCTGAAGGGCTCGCAAAAGCTTTGGCTGGATTTCCGAGGGAATGTCCGCCACCTCGTCCAGGAAGAGCGTACCGCCATCCGCCAGCTCCAGCCTCCCAATTTTCTGGCTGATAGCGCCGGTGAACGCGCCCCTTTCATGCCCAAACAATTCGCTTTCCAACAGCCCGGTCGGAATAGCAGCACAGTTAACCTTGACGAATATGCGGTCCTTGCGACGGCTATGTTCGTGAACTGCGCGGGCGATCAACTCCTTCCCCGTTCCTGTTTCGCCGAGGAGCAAAACGGTTGAATCAGTGGGCGCAACAGTTTCGACCAGTTGCAAGACTTGCTTGAGAGGCGGAGTGCTCCCCACAATCTGCCCGAAATCCACATCGCGGCGGATCTCTTGTTCGAGATAAAGATTTTCTTGGGCCAGTCTCTCTTTGAGTTCGCAAAGCTCGCGGTATGCGAGAGAATTCTCAATGGCAATGGCTATCTGCCCGGAAGCCTCCCCCATGAAGTCGACTTCCTCAGGCGTGAAGGAATTGTTCCGCGTCCGAGCAATCGCCAGAACTCCGACGGCCCGGCCCCGATTCACGAGCGGTATCACACATTGACTCTTCACACCCTCAGCGACGAGCAACTTGTAGTAGTCGGAAGGGAACTCCTCGGGATGGGTTATGGTTCTAACGGCTGGTTTGAGTTCTTCAAGGGCTTTCCTGGCGATGCCTACCGGCTCAATGAGCATCCCTTCCTTAATAAGGCCTTTTCCTTCCGGGAAATCTAATGCGTACACGCGAAACGGTGCGGAGTCTGCTTCAGGGAGCGAGATGTGCACAGCGTCGGAATCCGTCAATTCACGAACCGTGGCGGTAATGGCGCGCAGCACTTCGCGAAGGTCTAGTTTCGACGTAATCCGGTTGGTTAGTTTGAGGAGTAGCTGGAGTCGATTGTTTTGAATGATCAGAGCTTGCTCTGCTTTTTTGCGATCATCGATATCGGTATTTGTGCCATACCATTTCGCGACCTTGCCTTTGTCGTCGAAGGATGGAGTCGCTCGGAACAAAAACCAGCGATATAGCCCGTCGAAACGACGCAAGCGCGCTTCGATTTCACCCGGCTGGCTGGAGGCTATCGCGGTTCGCCAGTAATCCACGAGCGCGTTCAGATCGTCCGGATGAACTGCGGCCGTCCAGCCCCAATTCTGCACTTGATCTGCCGCAAGGCCAGCGTAATCCAACCAGCGGCGGTTGAAAAATTGAGCAGCCCCATCGGCTGAGGCCGACCATGCCATACACGGAATGGTTTCTATAACCTCGCGCAGCTCTCGCTCACTGCGCTGCAGCCGTTCGTTCTGACGTTGCAATTCCGCGTTTGCGGCCTCTGCTCGTTTGAGGTTGAAATTGTCGTCAATCGCGAAGGCGACAACCTGACCAATCAGTCGCAAGAAGCTAATGTCATCGTTGCTGTAACTGATTCCGGGCTGTCCCGACATGCCCAGAGCGCCCAGGCGCCTCTGCGGCGTCGTTAACGGAACAAAAACCAGCGGACCGGTTTCAATCCCCTGGGCTGCAAGATTTTGGGTGAGGCGTCCTGGAACCCTTTCGTCCGTATTCAAATCAGCAATGTGGAACGGTTCCTGCGTGGTATATGCCTGCCACGATGGCCGCTGTTGAACTGGCACATCCGCATATGCCGATACGAGGCTCTTCTCGCGCCCGACCACAGCCCATTCGACTTCAGTGGAGTTCTCCTTGTAGACAACGATGTAAAACTGTAGGAAGTCAAGGAATTCGCGCAACTGTTCGGAGAGGACCTTCGTCAGATCCTCGGGCTCCTGGCACAGAGAAAGGGCTTCGCTAAGGCGAAGGACTGCCTCATATCGTCGACCGTCTGTCCGCTGCGGAATGGATGCCTGCACGCTCATGTCGTTCTTGGGCCGCAGTGTGATCGATTAAGAAGTTTAACGCATGAGACACAACGAGTGGGTAAACGGGAGGTTGTCCGGAAACGCCAGCGCTGTATCGGATGCGCCTCGTAATAGGTGGGCAGGCAGGTTCGGGAAGTCGGGGCCTGTCCCATACAGCTGTTTGAAGGAAGCCGTCCGTGGGTGGGAGGACTCGATGGAATTTGAGTCGAGTTTGGTCTCAAAAGCCTTGCCAGACAGAGAGTTTCGCCGGAATCCATTTGCTGATGCTCATCGATATATGACTTCTATGCAACCATATGCTTGTCAACTATTTGATTGAGGAATTCCAGGGCTATGACGGTGACGGAGAATTTCCAACCTTTCGGGACACGGGCGGGCGCATATCACAAGGAAAAGGCAGCATCCCCATGACCCGCGAGCAATACGCACAGATCGCCAACGCACAACCAGGGATTGGCTGCCGTCTGTACGCTAGATAACTTCGCGACGATAGATGATCCTTACGACTTCTTTATAACTTTTACGTAAGTAGGTGTGATTGCGTACAGACATCATCTGATACCGGAAGCTAATATTTTTGACGGTTCTGCCCTCCCCCCTGTGCTCCCATAGCACAGTTGATCCGTGGGGCGTGGTTGCACACGTCCTGCGGATCAGCAAGGCAGTTCGGATTCCCGCTGAAGGCAACACGAAGAAAGCATCCATGCGAGTCCGCCGCCAAGTGCGGTAAAGGTTCAGGTGCAGTTGAACCCAAGAATGAATGCGCTAAATCAGTCCTTATTTTTTAGCCCTTTCATCCAGACGAACGCATCCTCGCGCTCGTAGTCGTTTTTCCTGATTACGGCTGTCCCGCGCGTCCGCTGGTTCGTGAGGATGTAGTCCTCGTCATTTATCTTTCTTCCCATGTTCTTCTGGAGCTGGCGCTACCGACTCATCGCACCGGGGTCTGCATCGATGCGATCTCCCCATCGAAATTCATCGGTCGCCTCCGGTCGTCGTTCCAGATTCTAAGCTTTGCACCGGGGAGCATGCCGTGCTTCCATTGTGGAACGAAAGCGACGATGACGGCGAGAACGACGAATAACCAATGGTCGCGATGCGATGCCGGTGACAGCACCGAAGTAGTCTTGTTGGGCTTGCGCTGGTCTCAGCAGCCGAGATGAGTTGACCTCGAGACGATACTAGGCTTATCAAGGACTTACAGACCATGGAAGCCGCCTAAGTCCTTGATAAATACCTTGAATTCTGCGGGTTGGGATGGACTCTCAACTTTGATCCCCCCGTAGGACAATTCGGTGCCTCTTCTCGCGGTCCTACCTTCATGAATTCTTGCTGGCTTACCATCATTGTTCGCATCCACTGATTTTCAGCCTGGTCACCTGAGTAGGAGCTTACAGTCGTCACTGAATCATGTCCCGGTCCTGGCTGCTGCGGCAACTGAGTTTTTATATGCGATGGTCGGTCGACGGACTACGTTGCGCAACGCGGCGCGACTTCAGTGTAAGATCGCTGAAGATCTTCCATGCGGAGAGGTTATGAAACGAATTGCCGCTTTAATGTTGCTGCTCGCCTCGAGCGTTGCGTGGTCGATGCCCCGCAAGACTGAACGAACCAACATCGGCGAGAACGGGCGCGAAGCGCGAAAGGCGGCGAAGCAGCAGCGAAAAGCTACAAAGAAAGTAGCCAAGAAACAGCGAAAAGCAATGAAGAGATCTCAAAGAGCGCAGCGGAAGGCCGGCAGGAAAACGCGACGTCATGCCTAGTGGCTGCACGCTGTCTAGCCATTCATAAGCCGGGCGAACCGCTTTTGCCAGTTGCAAAGTCCGGACGGCGGCGGCGACAATCGTTGCATGCACGGAAACTCTCAGCGAGACGATAACAACAACGCTGGCGCACAAACGCACGCTCGCGATCCTTTCGTTTCTGGGGCGGTGGTCGTCGTGACCCTTGGCAATCCCCGGGATAAATTCTGGGGCATGATTCTTTCGTTGGCGCCGGAAGGGGTCAGCTTGAGTGGGATTGAGCTGGCTTCTTTTGAAGACCTTGTGGTGATGGTGAAAGATGGTGAACCCTTCACGCCGGCTGTGGTTTTTTTCCCAATGCATCGCATCGAACGCGTCGAACTTGATCTGCCCGACGGGAGTTTACCTTCACTTTCGCAGCGCTTTTCGGCCAAGACCGGTCTGCGTCCAGCTGAAACGCTGGGATCTCGGTTGGCAGCGAGCACGAGCACGATCAATGGTGAGGAGAGTGCGGCGCGCGCAGCCCTTCCGAAGAAAGAATCCGCATGAGGCTCTCTCAGGTCTTCACCGCGCCCAACCAGCTCACAATGCTGCGCATGATTTTCGTGCCCTTCATCGTGATCGAACTGGTCGACGGCCGCTATCGCTGGGCTTTAGTTCTCTTCGTGATCGCCGGCTTCAGCGATGGCCTGGATGGCTTGCTGGCCCGCAAGTTGCACCAGCAGACCTTGCTCGGCCAGTATCTCGACCCTATTGCGGATAAACTGTTATTGAGTACTCTGTTTCTGGTGCTCTCCATCCTGCATAAGATTCCGTGGAAGTTCTTTGTGCTGGTTTTCAGCCGTGATATTTCCATCCTGGCGGCCAGTGCCGTGCTGTTTGCCATTGCGGGACTGCGCAACTTCCAGCCTAGCATTTTTGGCAAAGCAAACACCTTTTCTCAGATCGCCGCGGTCTTTTTTGTGATGCTGCTTAGTCTGCGGCCGCAACGGTGGGTATGGATTACGCGCACTGTTTTCTTGCGCGCCACATTTGCGTTCACGATCATTTCGGCTCTGCACTACGTCTTTCTCGTACAACAAAGGCTGCGCTCTCACTCGCAGGCTCAGGCGCTGGCGCCAAATTCTTCGGCCGATATCCCTGCCAGTTGACCCTCTTTCTCGCATCCCCCTAAAATTAAAGGTTCGTCTCTGAGCGCACACCATCCTATGGCCCTACGCCTTTACAACACCATGTCGTCGCAGATCGAGGAATTCCTTCCGCTTCGCGACGGTGAAGTCCGCATGTATGCCTGCGGCCCAACCGTTTACGGCTATGGCCACATCGGCAACTTCCGTACATTCATTGCCGTAGATATACTGCAGCGATTCATGCGCCAGCGCGGCTACAGAGTGCGCTACGTCATGAACATCACAGACGTTGACGACAAAATTATCCGCAACGCTGCCAGCGACGGAGTGAGCGTTCAGCAATATACCGCGAAATTCGAGAAAGCATTTATCGAAGACTCTACTTTGGTCGGTATTGAACAACCCACTCTGGTGCGAGCTACCGAGCACATTCAGCCGATGGCGGATTTCGTGGCAAAGCTTGTCGGGAAAAACAACGCCTACCGCACCGACGATGGATCCTACTACTTTCGAATTGCCAGCTTTCCGCAGTACGGCAAACTTTCCAAGAAAGATTTCGGCGGGATGATCGACGGGGCCCGCGTCGATGTGGACGAATACGAAAAAGACAGCGCGCGCGACTTCGCTATCTGGAAAGCGCCCAAGCCAGGCGAGGCTTTCTGGGATACTTCGATCGGGCCGGGACGGCCGGGCTGGCACCTGGAGTGCTCGGTGATGTCCATGGAAGAATTGGGTGAAACGTTCGATCTGCATGCGGGCGGAGAAGACTTGGTTTTCCCGCATCACGAAAACGAGATCGCGCAATCGGAATCACTCACTGGAAAGACGTTCGCCCGTTTCTGGTTTCATGTCCGCTTCCTGCTGGTTGAGGGCGAGAAAATGTCCAAGAGTCTGGGAAATTTCTATACCTTGCGAGACCTGGTGCTGAAGGGACATAAACCCTCGTCGATCCGCTATCTTCTTGCGTCGGTGCCTTATCGTAATCAGTTGAATTTTACGTTTGACGGGCTGAAGCAAGCGGCTGTGTCGGTGGAACGACTCCGCAATTTTCGCCAGCGGTTAACCTCTGCGAATCTTGAGTCGGGCAGCAATCCGGGAATGAAAGCGCTCGCCAGCGAGACACTTGACCGGATGACGGCTTCGTTGGACGACGACCTGAACACGGCGCAAGCGCAGGCTGCCATCTTTGAAATGGTGCGCCGCGCCAATGCCGCCTTCGATGCGCATGAAATCAGGCAGGATGATGTTCGAGCGTTGCTTATCGCGCTGGAAAAGTTTGATGAGATTTTCGCCGTGCTCCAGGACGATGATGGGTCGAAGATGAAGCAGGTTCTAGATTGGGCGTCGACCGAAGGCCGAGAACAAGACATCAGCGCGGAGTTGCGGCAGGCGGTGCAGTCCGATCAACTTTCCGACGCCGATATCGAACGGAAAATCGCTGAGATGGGGGCGGCCCGGAATGCCCGCAATTTCAAGGTTTCCGACGCTCTGCGCGCGGAACTCACCGGCGCAGGCATCATCATCGAGAATACAAAGGATGGTGTGCGCTGGAGAAGGAAGTGATCCTGCCGGTGGTAAGCTGAAAGCTGATGGCGAAACGCTGTCAGCTCTCTATGAAATCCCTCGACGAATATCTCCGCGATGCCGAGCAGGCTCACGGGCATCTCTGCGCTGGACAGGTTCTTGGTGTGCGGTTGGCGATGCTGGGCCTGATCAAGCTCGGGATCGATGATCCGCACGGAAACGACCGCAAGCGGCTGGTCACCTTTGTCGAAATCGACCGCTGCGCCACCGATGCTGTTGCTGTAGTCACGGGTTGCCGTCTGGGTAAACGTGCACTGAAGTTCCGCGACTGGGGGAAAGTTGCGGCGACGTTCGTGGATGTAAGCAGTGGCAAAGCCATTCGTATCGCGGCCAGGGAATCTTCGAAGAATCTCGCCCGCCAGATGCATCCCGAAATCGCAGACAAGAATCAGCAGCAGATGCGGGCCTACCGTGAGATCACGGACGACGATCTCTTCACGATGCAATGGGTGAAGGTCGAACTGCCGCCTGAAGAATTTCCTGGATACAAAGGAGAACGCATAGTGTGCGAACTATGTGGCGAAGGCATCAACTTCCGCAGAGAGGTTCGTACCGCAGAAAGGGTGCTTTGCCGGGCCTGCGCGGGAGAGCGCTATTACGAGCCAGTCTGAGCCTCTTTTTCATAGGCATGCGCGATCCGAAGAATGGTCGCCTCGTCAAAATGCTTACCCAGAATCTGCAGTCCGATCGGAAGCTTATCTTTCGTCGAGCCGCACGGAATTGAAGTCCCCGGAATGCCAGCAAGATCGGCCGTCACCGTGTAGATATCAGCCAGATACATGGCGAGTGGATCGTTAGACTTCTCACCCAATCGAAACGCGGCCGTCGGACTGGTCGGCGTGATGATGGCATCCACCTGGCGGAAGGCGTGCTCGAAATCGCGCGCCAGCAGGGTGCGCACTTTCTGCGCTTTCAAATAATACGCATCGTAGTAACCGGCACTCAGCGCGTAAGTGCCGAGCATGATGCGACGCTTTACTTCGGCGCCGAAGCCCTCGTCGCGAGTGCGACGATACATCTCCGAGAGCGACTTCACTCCCGACGCCCGATAGCTGTAGCGAACACCGTCGTAGCGGGCCAGGTTGGAGGATGCTTCCGCAGTTGCGATCAGGTAGTAGGTGGGAATTGCGTAGGGGGTGTGCGGTAACGAGACCGGAACCACTTCACATCCCAGGATCTTCAGCTTGTCGATCGCCGATTCCACGGCGTGGCGGACGTCGTCGTCCAGTCCGTCGCCGAAATATTCCTGCGCCACGCCCAGCTTCAGGCCGCGCACGGGTTTGTCGAGGGCGGCGACATAATCCGGTACGGGCACATTCGCTGACGTCGAATCCATGGGATCGCGGCCGGCGAGTGTACGCAGCACCAGAGCCGCGTCCTTCACTGTCTTGGCTAGCGGTCCGATGTGATCGAGCGAAGACGCAAAGGCGATCAGGCCGTAGCGGGAAACGCGTCCGTAGGTGGGCATCAGTCCCACTACGCCGCAGAAGGACGCCGGCTGCCGGATCGAGCCGCCGGTGTCGGAACCGAGGGCGACGACCGCCATCTCTGCGGCAACTGCCGCCGCCGAACCGCCTGAAGATCCTCCCGGTACGCGTGTCAAATCGCGAGGATTGCGTACGGGATGGAATGCGGAGTTCTCGTTCGAAGAACCCATGGCAAACTCGTCGCAGTTGGTTTTGCCGAGAATCACCGCGCCGGCGGCTTCCATGCGCGCCACGGCTGTGCAGTCGTAGGGTGGAATGTAATTGCCCAGAATTTTCGATCCTGCCGTGGTGCGCACTCCCCGAGTCGACATCACATCCTTGATACCGACTGGAACGCCGCCCAGCGGCGGCAGGGGCTTACCTTCGGCGGCCATGCGGTCGATGCGATCCGCTTGTTCGAGGGCGCGCTCTTTGCAGAGAGTGAGATACGCGCCGATTTGGCCGTCCTCTTTTTGGATGCGCGCGTAGTGCGCCTCGGCGAGCGCGAGCGCAGTGGTCTTGCGGTCCTGTATTGCGGAGCGAGCAGAGTCAACCGTGTGTTGAGTCAGTTCCATGGAAGACTTAAGGCGGCCAGTAAACACCGCACATCGCAGACTGACCGCTGGCCACTACCTCTCAATCACTTTCGGCACCCGGAAGAAAGTTCCATCCGCATCGGGCGCGTTTGCCAGGGCCGACTCCTGGGATAGGGATTTCCGCAGTCCCTCTGGGATATCTTCACGATTCGCATAGCCAAATCGGTCACTACCCTGCTTCGATTCGTCCACGCCATAGCGGTCTGATACTTGCGCCATCGGCTGGACCTTCGACGTATCCAGTTGGCTGAGCATCTCGATGTAATCGAGAATGGAGTTCAGATCGCGCACCATGCCGGTTCGCTCGTCCGTGGAAAGTTCCAGGTTGGCGAGATCAGCCACGTAGGTGACATCCTTTTCCGTAACTTTCATTTTCCCTCGACTCATTCCTGCTTTCCTGGTGAAATCACAAACTCGATCCTCTCCACTTTTTCGTTACCGTAACGATTCAGGGCGGCAAGATAACGGAAAGCGATGCTCCGCATTTCACGTTGCCATCCCGCGTCGGGAACTTCAACGCGGAGAACGGCATCGGCAAACTGCACAGCACGTGTGCGCTCGGCCACCACCGAGCCGCAAACCAAGGGCCAGGCAAGCAGAGGCGCTTCGCCCTTCGGAACCCGACGCAGCGAGCCCGCCACGATCTTTTCTAATCCCACGCCAACCTGCTCCAAATGCACTCCTGGTGAAGCATGGTGTTTCAGTTTCTTAAACACAGTTGGAGGTTCGATTCTAGCACTCTGATTAATCCGACGTGACCTTCCTCGGGACTGCGCTGTCAAAGAGGGAACGCGTTCTTGACGAACGCGAGAGCGTCCTCGCGCGAAAGCAGTCGCCCTTCCAGTTGAGCATCTTCCACAGCTTCAAGAATTTCTCGGAACCTGGGGCCCGGGACATATCCGGCGGCGATCAAATCGTCTCCTGTCATCAACGCCGACGGGCGAATGTTTTCCGGAGGAATCTCCGCGAGCTTGTTTTGAAGAAAGTCGTAGGTGCTGAGATTGCCATGGCTGGCGAGACTATCGGCGCGGTGTAAGGCAAGATGCTCGTCGAAGCCGGGGAGCCGCATGAATTTCTTCAAGGTCGATTCCTTCATGCGCGTGACGTGACCGAAGCGCATGTGATTGTCGACCAGAGAGAGCACCTGGTCTGTGTCGTGATTGGAAAAACGCAGACGTGTGCAAATCTCCTCCGCAATTTTACGTCCGACCTCCACGTGACCATCGAAACGGATGCGCTCGGGAGCGACGCGGAATGTGGCTGGTTTGCCTGCGTCGTGCAGCAGGGCTCCCCAAGCCAACGTGGGTGGGCAAGGATGCGGCAGGTTTTCGAGCAGGAGCAGCGTATGCACGAAGACGTCGCCTTCGGGATGAAACTCCGGCGGTTGTTTAACTCCCTTCATCAGGGAAATCTCCGGCAAGACTTCCTTAAGCAAACCGGTCTGATCGAGCAGAAGGAAAGCGCGCCGAGCGTGGCCTTCGGTGAGCATCTTGGTAAGTTCATCGCGAACCCGCTCGCGCGAGACCAGGTGAACGTCGCTGGCCAGCTGCCGGATAGCGGCCAGAGTGTCGGCTTCGATTTCGTATTCAAAGCGTGCCGCAAAACGGACGGCGCGTAACATCCGCAATTTGTCTTCCCCGAAGCGACGGTTGGGATCGCCGATGGCGCGGATTAGTTTCGCCTCCAGATCTTTTCGCCCTCCGACAAAGTCAAGCACCTCGCCAGTCACCGGATCGAGCATCATGCCATTGATCGTAAAGTCGCGGCGGGCGACGTCTTCGCGGGGGTCCCGGGTGAATCGGACTTCGTCGGGATGGCGCCCGTCGGAGTAACCCAAATCGCTGCGGAAGGTCGCCACCTCCACAACGTACGACTTCGACGTCCCCTCCTCACCGTCCGCACATTCGCCGCCTGGCGACGGCACCAGCACAACACCAAATTGCGCTCCGACGGCATAGGTTTCGGGGAAAGTTTCCATGACTTGCGCGGGCGTTGCACTGGTTGCAACATCGAAGTCCGCCGGTTCGCGTCCGAGCAGGAGATCGCGCACACACCCGCCCACCAGGTAGGCTTGAAAGCCATGCTGGCGCAGGGTTTCGATCGTCGAGATGGCGAACTTCTTGGACATGCGCCGCCGGGCGGCTTAAAGCCGCTGTAGGTTTTTATGGGATGTTTGCGGCGCAGCTGAAGTCGCGCCCTTGCGGAGCGAAATCGCACAGCGCGTCTCTCGGCAGCAGGTCAAACACTTGACTTGCACATGGCAGCGCGCGATCACATTGCGCCGCGCTCGATGCCGGCTTCTTCCTTTTCCGCCGTCTTACACGCCCAGGCCATGCGCGGGGTGTTGTGCGCGATGCCGAACTGTCCCTGCGCGTTCAGCACGATAATTCCACCGTGCCCATTCAATCGCTGTTTCAGGTAGTTCATGGCCTCCTGTGCCGCCCACTCGGGCAGATTTCCGGCTGACACGCGGTCTGCCGTCCACTTGGCCAGCACTAACTTCATGATTGGTTCTCCCCAACCTGTGGTCGAAGCCGCCGCGCTCAGATTATCAGCGTAGCAACCGCACCCGATCAGCGAGGAATCGCCCAGACGTCCGGGAGCCTTGTTCAGAGTTCCCCCAGTCGACGTCGCCGCCGCGATATTGCCGCCGCGATCCAGTGCCACCGCTCCTACGGTATCGTGTGAAATCGAAGGCGCGAATAGATCTTCTCCATCATTCGCGGATCCCCGGGCCGCCAACTCCTGATATTCGCGCAGGCGCTCCACCTCGCGGGCAACCACTAAGTCTTCGTTCCGGCAGAGGGCAACGCCATGCTCCGCGGCGAACTGTTCCGCGCCTTCGGCTACAAAATACACGTGGGGGCTCTCACTCAGAATCTTGCGTGCCGCTCGTATTGGATTTTTCAATCGTTCCACGCATCCCACGCCCCCTGCCCGCAGCGTAGAACCGTCCATGATCAGCGCATCCAACTGCACCTTGCCGTCGCGATTCAGAAAGCTTCCCCGGCCGGCATCGAAAGTTGCGTCGTCCTCCATGATGACGACGGCTTCCTCGACTGCATCCAGTGCCGGGCCGCCGCGCTCGAGCACGCGCCAGCCTGCGACCAGCGCGTTGCGCACCCCATGCAGGTGCGCCTGCACCATGTCATCAGGCATGGCCCAAGCGCCGCCGTGAACAACCAAAACCGGATCACTCGGCAAGAAAAATCCTCAGAAGAAATGAAACGACTGATTAGTCTAGCATCGCACTGCCGGGAAACTGGGAATCCCCCTTACGCCGCGTGGCCGGCTTTGGCAGCAACGGGCGGGGCGTCCTGGGTGCGAGTCCAGGTATAACGCATGCGGTGGATCACAGTAAGAGTGGAGAGGACCGCGATTATCCACAATACGGGCGCCATGCGGTTGAAGAGCGCGCCGATGATTACCAGCACTAACCGCTCCGGACGTTCCATGAAGCCGACGCGGCAGGATCCAATAAGCGATTCGGCGCGGGCGCGGGTGTAGCTCACCATGATGGCGCTCACCATTACGAAGGCGGTGAGCACGACGTAGAAGAAACGGTCACCCCGGGCATAGAAAACCAGGAGGCCAAGGAATTGGGAAGCGTCGCTGTAGCGATCGACCACCGAATCGAAAAATGCTCCGAAGCGGGTGACGCGGTTGGTGGCGCGAGCCACCTGGCCGTCGACCAGATCGAAGAAGCCGGAGAAAATGATCACCAGGCCGGCCAGAAAAAACATGCGCTTCTGGGTTGCCGCCGTGGCCGAGCCGAACAAAATTGCTGCCCAGGTATTCACCACCAATCCCATGAACGTCAGCACGTTGGGGTTGATGCGTGAGAGCGCAAGCCAGCGGACGATAGTATCGAGCAGCACGCCGCAAGCGCGACCAAAGGCGCTTGTCCAGCTTCGGTTGGGCGAAGCTGACATCAGGCACCGGCCTTTTCACGGTCAGTCTCGTCGTGGACCGTGATCAGACTCAAAATCTCCAGCTCGCGCTTGCCGTTGGGGGTGATAACCGTGGCTTCCTCGCCGACTTTCTTGTTGAGCAGGGCCCGGCCAATGGGCGAAGTGGTCGAAATCTTGCCTGCGCCTACGTCGGACTCCTCGCTGGTCACGAGCTTGTACTCGATTTCTTCATTCTTGGTGCTGTCATATACCTTGACCGTGGAACCGAGCCCCACCTTGTCCCTGGGGATATTGTTCATATTGGTCAGGGAAAGATCCGCAAGACGCTTGCCGAGCTGGCGAAAGCGCGCCTTGACGAATTCCTGACGCTGCTTGGCCATGTGATATTCGGCGTTCTCGCTGAGGTCGCCGAGAGCTGCGGCGCGCTTGATTTCTTTGGGCAGCTCGTGAACCAGTTCGTGCTCCAGCGCGTCGACTTCTTCCTGCAATTTTTTTCTAAGTTGATCAGTCATGCGTGCGGTACGGCTTTCGAGATTATAAACCTGTTGCGAGGCTGCGGGTACGGGATCGGGAGGAATGCCAGATCAGGCTTGACTGAAGATTTGTGCTTCCCGGACGGGTTTTCCGCGCCGGATTTGCGACCTCTATCACACCCAGTCTGGGGCAGGTAAATAGCATAAAGCCGGGGTATTTCTCTGTGCTTTCGAGACCGGCAACGCAGGCGGCGATTAAGGTCCCCGACTGGCTGGCGGCGCGCACCCTGCCGCCTGACGATTCTCCTGCTCACCTGCGTACCAGGTGTCGGGGGAGGGAGCGGCTTACTTTCATCTCAGAAAGCGGGGCTATACCATGGTGGCGCGGAATTTCCGTTCGCCGCGGCGAGATCGATCTGATCGGCCGGGAGAAGGAGTTGCTTTGCGTCGTGGAAGTTAAGACTCCGAAGCACCCGCCACGTGAAGACCGGAGTGGCGGCAGTGGATGCCACAGGCGGCGCGAAATAGCGGCCGTGGTGCGCGAGTATCTGCGCCGGCTTCCACCTTCGAGCCAGTGGAGTTTCGATGTGGTCAGCGTATACTATGACCGTTTGCCAGCCGGCCGGCCGCGGATTGAGCTGTTTCGTAATTCTTCTCTGACGGCTTAGAATAAAATTCGCCCGTTCTGATAAAGAGGTTCTTGAGTGCCTGAGTTGAGAAAAGATCCGATTGTTGGCCGCTGGGTGATTATTTCCACGGATCGAGCCAAGCGCCCAAGCGATTTTGCCCGAGAGGATGTGAAGTTGAAGGGCGGATTCTGCCCCTTTTGCTATGGCAACGAAGGTAAGACACCTCCTGAGATTCAAGCCTACCGTCCAGGATCGAATGGAGGACCAGCCTCCCAGCGGGACACACCAGGGTGGACGGTGCGGGTGGTACCGAACAAGTTTCCCGCCCTCGGCATTGAAGGCACGCTGAACCGCCAGGCCGAAGGAATGTTCGACCGGATGAACGGTATCGGGGCGCATGAAGTGATTATCGAAACTCCCGACCACGCCGCCAGTCTCGCAACCTTGCCCCCGAAACGGATTGAAGACGTGCTGTGGACATTTCGCGACCGCATTCTCGATCTTAAGAAGGACCGCCGGTTTAAGTACATCCTGCTGTTTAAGAATCACGGTGAGGCCGCCGGAGCGTCTCTGGAGCATGCGCACTCGCAGCTCATCGCGCTGCCGATTCTACCCATCAACGTCACTCAGGAACTGGAAGGCGCGAAGCAGTACTTCCTATACAAGGAGCGCTGCGTATTCTGCGACATTATCCAGCAGGAAATAGAAACCGGGAGCCGCGTGGTAGCTGAGAACGAGAACTTCCTGACCATCGCGCCCTACGCACCGCGCTTCCCGTTCGAGACCTGGATTCTGCCCAAGCAGCATGAATCGGCGTTCGAGAACTCGTCCTCGCACATGTTCGAGAACCTGGCCAAGGCGCTGAAGACGTTGCTGATTAAGGCCGATCGAGTGCTCGATAATCCTCCCTACAATCTGGTGATTCACACCTCGCCGGCGCAGGATCCGAATAACGATCACTATCACTGGCACATGGAATTCATGCCGAAACTCACCAAGACCGCCGGATTCGAGTGGGGCACGGGGTTTTACATTAATCCGACGCCGCCAGAGGAGGCGGCTAAGTTTTTGCGGGAGGCGAGTGTGGAAGAGCCAGTTCCGGCAGCCGTGGGGTAATTTCGCATCAAGGTCAGTTATTTGGAGGGAAGAAAAAAGAGGGTCCGGGTTGAGCGCCGGGCCCTTTGCAGTTGAACGGAGAGAGATGCCGATGCCCGCGAGGAACCTTGTGTGGAAGTTCCGAGCAAACAGCAGCAATCAAAGGCTACACAGGATCGGGCCGCGAATTGTCATCAGGATGTAAAACTATGCGCGGGGATCGCAGCCCTTGCACGGATCGAAAAGCAGCAGGGAAGCCCCCCGCCTAGCCTTGCGTGCGGTCCTGAAATTCTTCATGCCAGGCCATCTGGATGGCTTCAAGCTTTCCCTCGTTGGAAGTTTTCGGATCTCCCTTGAAATCAGGCAGTTCTGTTACATAACGATGCAAGTCGGTGAAGCGGACGGTGAGCGGATCAAGCTCGGGATGAACTTCGGAAAGCAGGATGCCCAAGTCTTCGGCGTCGTCCCAGGTAAGAGATTTTGGCATAGATTCCTCAGAGCTAGATTGATCGATTCAGTGATGTTCTTCCGAAATGTAATTGCGGTTCCAGGCGGGGATCTCGACCACTACCTTACCCGGCTTCGTAATCTGCACCTGGCAACCGAGACGCGAGTTTAACTGCAAGTCGGCGGCCATGTCCAGACGGTCCGCTTCATCGTCATCCATCGGAGAAAGGTTCTCAGCACCTTCTTTAATCCAGACGTGGCAGGTGGTGCAGGCGCAATTGCCGCCGCAGGCGTGGTCGAGCGGGATTCCATAGTTCAGAGCGATATCGAGAATCGACTCTTCCTTGCCATGATCTTCGTATGGCAGCTTGCCGTGCTCAAACTGGACCGTCTTGCCCTCGGGCAGGAATGTAACCTGGACGGTGTTTTCGCCGGGAGCTTCTTCAGTGACGGTGCCGGCGCCTTGCGATTTTTCTTCTGGCATTGCTGCTCCTCTAAAATCCTTGACTGCTTCGTTGCTGACGCCGCGGGGGCGAGACGCCTGCCCACCTTATTCAAATTCCGCTTTCGCCATGGGGTGCGGTGCTGTGGGGCCCTCGCCCATGTCAGCCTCGTCCATGGTTTTGCCTTTCAGCGCGGTCGAGACGGCGCTGTCCATCATTAACTCGGCCAGCCGCGTCGTGCCCTGATTGAGCGTATCGATGGCTTTGCGGATGGCTTGATAGTCGTCTTCATTCTTCACAGCCATCAAAGCCTTTTCCATCTTGGCAATCTTTTTCTTTTCGTCGGTAGAGAGATGACCCCAGGCTGGGCTCTTCTTGCCTTTGTCAAGCGCGTCGAGAATGGTCGCGGCTTCGTTGCGCGCTTCAATGACCTGGCGCTGCCGAAAGTCTTCTTCCGCGCTGTCGAACGAGTCCAGGATCATGCCTTCGACTTGTTCGTCGGTGAGGCCATAGCTAGGCTGGACCTGGATTTCAGCTTCCTTGCCGCTGCGCTGCTCTCGCGCCGAGACATGCAGGATGCCGTTGGCGTCGATAAGGAATTTGACCTCGATGCGCGCCATTCCCGCCGCCATTGGCGGGACGCCCTTGAGATCGAAGCGCGCCAGTGACCGGCAATCCTTCGCCAGTTCGCGCTCGCCTTGCAATACGTGTATCGCGACGTTGGCCTGGCCGTCGACTTGCGTCGTGTAGAACTGCGTCGCCGAAGCGGGAACGGTCGAGTTGCGCAAAATGATTTTGTCCGTGACCCCACCCGCAACTTCTATACCGAGCGACAGCGGCGTGACATCGAGCAAGAGCATGTTCTCGGTGGCTTCCGATCCCCCGCCCAGAATGTTTGCCTGCACGGCCGCACCGAGGGCAACAACTTCGTCCGGATTAAGTTCCGTGTGAGGCGCACGGTGAAACAGTTCATTTACCAGAGCGCGAACCTTAGGGATGCGCGTGGAGCCGCCAACCAGGACAACTTCGTCAATTTGCTCGGGCTTGAGGCCTGCGTCTTTCAGGGCTTGCTTGCAGGGACCGACCGTGCGGTCGATGATGGGCTGAATCAGCTGTTCGAATTGTTCACGCGTGATCTCGCGCAAGTAATGACTGCCGCCAGGCAATTCAACATCAAGTTTGACCGAAGGCTGCGAGGAGAGAGCAATCTTAGCTTCGATCACCGCTTTGCGAATCGCCTGCACCGCCTCGGCATTGCGGCGCAGATCGAGGCCAAGATCGCCGAAAGTATCGTCCAGCGCAATTGTGATCAGAAGGTTATCGATATCATCACCACCGAGATGAGTGTCGCCGTTGGTAGCGATAACCTCGAAGATGCCGTCGTGCAGCTTGAGAATCGAGACGTCGAATGTGCCGCCGCCGAGATCGTAGACGGCAACGATGCCGTTCTGCTTTTTGTCCAGGCCGTAAGCCAGTGACGCGGCAGTGGGCTCGTTCACCAGGCGCATAACCTCGAGGCCTGCAATGCGGCCTGCATCTTTGGTTGCCTGGCGCTGCGCATCGTTGAAATATGCGGGGACCGTGATGACCGCCTTGGTGACGGGAGCTCCAAAGAAGCGCTCCGCATTACGCTTGAGCTGACGAAGAATGAGAGCCGAAATTTCCGGCGGCGTGAAAGTTTTGTTTCCCAGCCTGATGCGGAGCACTTCGCCCGCCTGGAGATCTTCCGCAAGGCGGAAGGGAAAGAACTTCAATTCTTCCTGAACATCGTCAACCCCGCGCCCCATCAGGCGTTTGATAGAGTAGACGGCGCGCTCCGGAGTCTCGGTCAAATACTTACGAGCGGCGTTGCCGATGACAGGCTGGTTCTTCTCGTCAAGTGCGACCACGGAAGGCACCAGGTTCAAACCGTCATCCCCGGGAATCACGACAGGGCTCTCCCCCTGCATGAAGGCCACGAGAGAGTTCGTGGTACCAAGGTCGATGCCGACGATGCGATCAGTTGCCATAAACCAATTGCTACTGCTCCAATACTTCGTTTACATCCCGCACCAAATTGCGGATGTAGTTGCGGCGGTTCAGCAAGTCCACCATCCGGTTGCGCGCCTGCCTGCGCTCTTCCTCTGACACCGGCTGACCATTGTGCTCGCGCTGGATCATTCCATCCCACATCTTCCAGTGGCCCTGCAACTCGCGTAACAGCGCTTCGTGCTTCTGCTCAAGTTCGAGTTTCTGCCGGCCGACTTCCTCGATCAGGGCGGGATCGTCCTCGCCCATCTTTTTCTGCATGCGAAGCTCTTCGAGCTGAATGTTCAGCTCAAAAACTTCTTCCAGCAGATCCGGCGGGACAATCTGCTTCTTCATTTCCCCGGTAGCGCGCGCCTGCTCCGTCGCAGACTTCGATTGCTCTTCGAGTTCCACGCCTTCCAGCTTCAAAAGATACTGGGTGCGCTTGATGGGATCCTTCAGGGTTCGATAAGCGTCATTGAGCAGGGAACTTTGCTGCAGGCTCCACTCCTGCTCCCGGCTGCCCGCCCGGGCATTGAGATCGGGATGCAGCTTGCGGCTCAGCTCGTAAAAATCCTTCTCCATGGCAGAAACATCGAGGGTCAACTTGCGGGGCAGACCAAAGAAGGTGAAATAATCCACCGGCGCCGGCGGCTGAACCTTGCCACACGCCTCGCAGAAGTGTACGGCGCGCATGGTGCCGCATGACCAGCAGGACTGAGTCCCCTCCGGTGCAGCCTTCGCGGTAATTGTAGTCAACGACGAATCGGTCATTTCAGCCTGCGCTTCGGGCAAACACAACTACACCCTCATAGCTTGAACCGGTGCGAGCCCAGGGCGCTGGGTGCTGGGTGAGGACGGTCGCGCCTTGCGAACCCTCGCGGGCGGAAGTGCCCGCGCCACAGATTCCGAGTCACACAATCCAAGTCAAAGCACGCTCACGCCGAGAACGAAGTCCCGCAGCCGCACGATTTCGTCGCTTGCGGATTCACGAAAACGAATCCCTGTTGCAGCAAGGTTTCCTGGTAATCGAGAATCATGCCGTGCAAATAGATAAACGACTTCGGATCCACGAACACGCGCACATCGCCAAACTGGAAGATGCGGTCGCGTTCGCGTGGCTGCGTATCGAAACGAACGTTATAGCTAAGGCCGGAACAACCCCCGCCCTGGACGCCGAGGCGCAGTCCACCCTGTTCGGGTGAAATGCCTTCCTTAGCCATCGCGCTTTTCACCCTGCCCAGGGCTTTGTCAGTCACCTGAATGCCCTTGGCCAGGGAGGTTTGGGTTGGCTTCGCGCTTTGTTCCGTTACCGTTGTCATAAAAATTCCCGGTCCGCGCCCGCCCGCCTCGGCCCTGGGGCCGTACTGCCAGCGCGCGCGGCAACCAGCCTACTGCGCTACGGAGGCGGCAACTGGCTTAGAACTTTCCTGCTTTTTCTTCCAGTCACCAATCGCGGCGCGAATGGCATCTTCAGCCAACACCGAGCAGTGGATCTTTACCGGAGGAAGCGACAGCTCCTTCACGATGTCCATGTTCTTAATGGCGAGAGCTTCGTCCACGGTCTTGCCCTTGACCCACTCCGTGGCCAAAGAGGAAGAGGCGATCGCGGAGCCGCAGCCGAAGGTCTTGAACTTGGCTTCTTCAATGACGTTAGTCTCGCGGTTGACTTTGATCTGCAGCTTCATGACGTCACCACACTCCGGTGCGCCGACCAAACCCGTGCCTACGTCCGCGCTGCTCTTATCCATTGAGCCGACGTTGCGTGGATTGTTGTAATGATCGATTACCTTATCGCTATAAGACATTTGCTCTCCTAAAATTCTCTGAATTCGTCTCTTGCCAGGCACTAAGTACTAGGTACTGCTTACTCCCCAGCCCACTTCACATCCTTCAGATTGATGCCTTCCTTCGCCATTTCGTAAAGCGGAGAAAGTTCGCGCAGGCGTTCGACGGTTTCGATCACGCGGTCGGCCACGTAATCGACTTCGGCAGCGGTATTGAAGCGTCCAATGCCGAAGCGTATCGAACTATGCGCCAAGTCGTCGCCGGTACCCAGAGCCTTCAATACATAAGATGGCTCAAGCGTCGCG
>DATNKA010000620.1:0-14318 GCA_035603655.1 Candidatus Acidiferrales bacterium
AATCGCTTCGGATCTTATTGAACCCTCATAATACCTACCAGTACGTATGTTATTGAACCACAAAGCATAAAAATCAGGGCAAGACCTAAACCATCCGCTCCTCGCGCAAATCCGTGACTGCACCATGGCAGTTAGGAAACACGTTACAACCATCCAAGCCACGACGGGCTAGCCCCGGGCTGCCGCTCGCGCCCGGCCGCGGGCCGGGCGTAGCGACTCGAGGTGGCCGCTCACCCTTCTTTGGCCTGATTGCATCGTCCGTGGATCCTGCGAACTCTTTCCTAAAACGACGTACCCCTCCCACGCCGCGATCAGGAACATAGCCGTTTCATTCGCGTCTATATCACTCCGCACTACCCTGCGTTTCTGTCCTTCGCGCAGTGCCTCCGCCATGGCTTCGTGCCAGTCCTGATAAACTCTTGCTGTCCTTTTGCGGAATCCCTCATCAAGACCTGACATCTCTTGCGACAAGTTAAGCAAGGGGCAGCCACGCTGAACATCCTCTCTTTTCAGCGACTCGGACTGAACAATGCGGGCCAGAACGCCGATAGGATCCCTGGCGTTCCGTAAAGGCTGCACCCACTTCTGGTGAAGGTTACTGGCGATGACCTCGTCCACTACTGCATATCCCAGGGCTTCTTTGTTATCGAAGTGGTAGTACAAAGCACCCTTGGTCACGCCTGCCCTGGCCAGAATGGCATCCAGGTCAGCGTTGCGAAATCCTGAGCGGTGCATCTCCCGGAAGGCAGCCTGCAATAAGCGCCTTCGCGTGCGCTCTGGATCGCGCGATGCAGCCGCGCTGCGTCTCGGTCGGTTTCTATCCGCTAACATACCAACCAGTATGCATGTTGCGACTGCAATTGTCGAGGTAAATATTTTCCCGGCTTCCCGAATCTCATAGCATCTTCGGCGATCTCTACTGATATCCGCACGAATTGAGCAGTGAGCTTGTTTCACTTGCTTTCTATAAGTGGCCACTTCGTCACTCTCTCGCGGGGAAACACGCACCTGAGTAGTGGAAGCCCGCGTATTTTCCTCCGAGACGGCCCTCGGCTTGCCTTTTTCCAAAGCAGCACTCTACGCGGGTGCATCCGCAACGTTGTCAGCCAGTGACAGGCGGTCGCAGGAGCGGTGGGAACATTCTGCCGGAAATTAGTTTGCGGTCAAATCCAGTGTGATGGAGGAAGTAATGAGTTATACGCTGAAATCTCAGGCCATGTTCAGTTCCCCTCGCCCCGGCGCACGATTTACGCTGCTGGCGCTGGTTGCTTTATCCGCGCTGCTGTTGTGTTCTGTGGCATTCGCCCAGACCTCAGTCTCCAACGGCAGCATTTCTGGCACAGTGACTGACGCCAGCGGCGCAGTCGTGCCCAACGCCAAAGTCACCATGACCGGCCCCACTGGGCAAACCGTCCATGCCACCACCAGCGGCGCCGGAACGTATTCTTCCGGCGCTCTGGTTCCGGGCACCTATTCCGTGCGCGCGGAAGCCAAAGGCTTCAAAACCATGCAACTGTCAGTGGACGTTCAGGTGAACAACACCGCCAACGGCAGCATTAAGCTTGAAATCGGCCAGGAAAGCACGGTCGTTGAAGTGCAGGCCAGTGAAGTTGGCGTAAACACGGAACAGGCCGAAGTGCAAGGCGTCCTCACTGCGTCGCAAATTTCAAACCTGCCCGTAAACGGCCGCAACTTCCTTGATCTGGCGCAGCTTGAACCCGGCGTCCAGATTCAGGATGGAACTAACTTCGATCCGACCAAGGTCGGCTACTCTTCGATTTCATTCGGCGGCCGGTTCGGCCGAACGGCTCGTATCAACGTCGATGGGGTTGACATCAGCGACGAGACCGTCGGCACGACGACGGAAGATATCCCGGCCAGCTCTATTCAGGAGTTTTCGCTGGCTCAGTCCAGCCTGGATCTCTCCAACGATCTGACCTCGTCCGGCGCTGTGAACGTGACCACGAAATCGGGCACCAACGCCTTCCACGGCGAGGCCTTCGGCTTGTTCCGCGACAGCGCTGTCGCCGCCAACCTGCCTTCACCGCTCAGCCCGCTGACTGGCCTGAGAATCCCCACTCCCTGGCAGCGCAACCAGGAAGGCGCCGACATTGGCGGACCGATCATCAAAGATAAGCTGTTCTTCTTCGCGGACGGCGAGCGCACCCTGCAGCATGAGGCTGCGCCGGTTCTCGACGCCGCCCCATTCTCAAGTTTTTCCTCAACGTTCCAGGCTCCCTTCAAAGAAGATGAATTGACCGCGCGTCTGGACTACTCCCTGAGCAAGACCGCGCGCTTATTCGGCCGCTACAACTATTTCCAGAATTCGGTGTACGCCACGTTCTTCTCGGGCAGTTTCTCGGTGTACAACAACAAGGACTACACGCGAAACCTGGTCGCAGGCCTGGATTTCAACACCGGCAGCTTTACCCATACCATCCGCTTCTCTTTCCTGAAATTCCAGAACCAGATTAAGGACGCCGTGCTTGGCTCGAACCTGCCGTTTGCCAATCTGGGAATCAACATGGCTATCGGAGGCTTCATCACGGGGCCGAACGAACTGGCGCCGCAAAGCACTCCGCAGAGCGACCATCAGATCAAGTACGACGGCAGCAAGATCATCGGCAAGCACATCCTTCGCTTCGGCGGGGGCTGGAACCACATTCAGGGTGGCGGATTTGCCAGCTTCATTGGTATTGCTCCGCTGGTGAATGGCAATACGGGGCCTCTGATGACCGCTGGCGCTCTCGCAGGTAACCCGCTAGCCGACACCATGAATTCGGTGATCATTTCGAATGGTCAAGGCTACTCCACCACTGAACCTGCCTTAGGGTTCCCCGCAGGCGGCCTGGGCCCGGATAATCGCACCTCCCTTTATGTCGGCGATAGCTGGAAAGTGCGGTCGAATCTAACCGTTGCTCTTGGCCTGCGCTGGGAACGTGACACTGGCCGGACGGACAGCGACCTTGGCGCCATTGCCCCCATCAACCAGTTCTTCCCCGGCTTTGGAAACCCGGTGAAAAATCCCAACCGCAACTTCGCCCCGCAATTGGGCATTGCCTGGGATCCGAAGGCTGACGGTAAAACCGTCGTCCGTGCCGGCATCGGGTTGTACTACGAGAACGTCATCTTCAACAACGTTCTCTTTGATCGACCCGCGCGTTTACAAAATGGCGCATTCCTTCAGATTGTTGAACCTTGCTCCAATGGCCAGGCCTTTCCGGTTGCTGTCGCAGGAGGAGGATCGATAACGGTGGGAAACGATCCAGCGGGTAATAATGCCTGCGCGGATACCATTGGCAATGCGGCCTCGACCTTGGCGGCGTTCGAGAAGCAGTTTCAGACCCTCGCGCCGTTCAGCCTGACGAACTCCAATCCGAGCTACATCGGCAACTCTTTGACCGCAGGTGCAAACGTAAACGCGTATGCCAATAGCCAGGGACTGTTCGATCCCAACTACGTCAGCCCGCGCGCGGTGCAGATGAATCTCGGCATCCAGCGGGAAATCCGTCACGGAATGGTGTTCAGCGCGGATTTACTGCGGAACGTCGAGACCCACGCCCTGCTCGCGGTTGATCTCAACCATGCTGGGGACATCTCTAACTTTAACCCCGCCAATGCTGCAAACGCGATCTCCGCGACAGAGACTGCTTTTGGACACCCTGGGGACCTCCAATCGACCATCAATGCGGGAGCTAAGATCGGCGATTTCGTGGGAAACGGGATGGGAAGCCCCCTCGATGCGGGCGGAGCCTGCGCTTGCGCCTTCACGGGAACCAATCCAAAGCTTGGTCAGTTTTATATGCTGGAGCCGATCAGCCGTTCGGTCTACAACGCCCTGCAAATGAAATTGACGCAGAACGTTGTGAACCCGGCTCCCGGGCTGAAGGCGGCGAACTTCCAGATCGGGTACTCGCTGTCCAAATTTGTAAACCCCTTGGCGTTCGCAGGCGTCACCCCGCCGTCGAACCCTGTGTCTACCAACGATCAGGATTTCATCCTGACCGCTGTCGATAGCGATCAGCCACTCCGATACATGGGGCCGTCATTGCTAGACCGCACACAGCAGCTTTCGTTCGGCGGGAATTTCGATTTGGCCTATGGCTTCCGTTTTGGGGTCATTGGCCACTTCTACAGCCCGCTGTCGATGGCGACGATTGTGGGTAACACCGGGACTCCGGGGCAAATCTACCAGACCGACTTTACCGGAACTGGGCTGGAGAGCCAACCCATGCCCGGCACTACCAACGGTTCCTTCGGCCGCCAGTTTGGGGTGAATGGACTGAACAACGCGATCGACAACTACAACGCGACCTACGGGAACCAGCCAACCCCGGCGGGCCAAACGCTTATCGCCAATGGCTTGTTTACCGCTGCGCAGTTGCAGCAGATCGGCGCCGTCGCTCCGTATTTGTCGCCCGCCCCGGCAAATCAGCTACTGTTCCCATGGGTTAGAGCCTTGGATTTGAAGGCGAGCTGGGTTCATCGCTTCAACGAACGGCTCACGGTGGAACCGAGTGTTGGCTTCTACAACGTGGCCAACTTCTCCAACTTCAACCAGCCCCCGGGCGCGATGACCGGATTTCTAAACGAAGGTTCTGGTTCGATTAACAGTATTGCGGCAGGCAGTCAGAGTGCTCAAACCTTCCGCGTCGGCGCCGGAACCGGCGTGTTCGGTATGGGCTCACCTCGGGTGCTGGAGTTTGGTACGCGCCTGACCTTCTAGAACCTGCTGTACAGTGCATTTCGGGCCACCAGTCGACGCTGGTGGCCGGTTCATTTTAAGTGGTTCGGGTCATCCCCGGAATTGCTCTCTTGGCCTTCCGAAAGAATTGGTTCTCTACTGTGCGCGACATGACTGTGGTACGCGTCGTTCAGGGCTTTGTTCAGGTTATTCATATCGTTTAAGCTTTGCATTGCAAGTAACTCAGTTGGAGACGCTTGTCAAATGTGCCAGAAACTGGTTTTGTGGGAAACTCTTACCTTGGGATTTCTTCCAGTTAGTAGCCCGTCACTCGCCTAGAACCTCGAGTGATTGGGCGAGTGCGCAAAACCGCGAGCAGAGAATCAGTTTTCCTTCGAGGCCTCAATGCACTCGTCGGCCCCCAGGACAGTTGCTAGACGCGGGAAAACTTTCTCGATGAGACAAGCGTGAACTTCTGAATCCAGATCGATGCCGCAATCCTTGACAAGAATGAGGCGGCAGTCGGCAATGTTCCACGGATTTCTCGTTTTGCAAGTTCCGGAGAAGTTTGTTGAGGCGGTTTTCTTCGTATGAATGCCGCCAAGCAGCTCTGCCGTCTTGCGCTGCGATCGACGCAACCATGTTCTCAATCGCGGTTTCGCGTTGCTTCATCAGCTCTGCGACGGTCGGTGATAGATTGGTTGAAGCAGCAACCTCAGAAGGGTGGCGATGTACCGGAAGAATCTTCGCCAGCCACGTTGTTTAAGCCCTTTCGCAATGCTGGAGAGCTCTGCTAGAACATAGCCAGGTTCTGGAATCGACAACCAGGTCTATTGTTGGTGTGCAGGCGGCTCGGCCCATGATCGGAACTCCGGCTCGGGTTCCTGCACCGCCCCAGTCGCAGCCCATTCCACAGAGCGAACGAATATTGTGGAGAAGCCAGGCATACCCATGGCTTTCACGTCATGTCCTAGCGCGGTGTAAACGGTTCTCCCGCGGCCGTAGTTCACCGTCCAAAGCATGGGCTCATCCTTACCTGTCGGATTGAAATCCAGATGCGGCCAGTTTGTTGGGTTTGCGGGTTTTTGTGCCTGCGGAATTTTGTACTTCAAGTCGTCATACGCAGTAGCCAGAATGTGGACCCCCTCCGACATGTGCATGTTGTGATAGAGCTCGTCGTCGGCTTCGAACGTCCCGGGAAGTCCCACAGTGATTGGGTTATGAAGGTCTGAGATCTTTACCAAGAAGGTGTGGCGTTTCCCGTGTCCCGAAGCCGGATCCTGATCTGACCAGACCCCGCCAATCATGCTCTTGTATTCCGGCCACGCCGGCTCCATGATGCCGGTCGGAACATGATGGTCTGCCAACACGACTAAGCCGCTAAACGCCCAATTGGCCCCGTGTACAGCCACCAATCCCTTGCCCGAGCGAACAAACTCTGCCAGCGCATTCTCTGCGGTTTGGCCCCATCGCGGACCGTTGTAATCGAGCACCACAACATCGTAAACAGCCAATGTGTCGGAGGTCATGCCAACCGGCTCTTGGTTTATCCGAACATCGAATCGTCCGGTGTTCAGGAGCAATTTCTCAAGGAAGGGAGTTGTAGAGCGCCAGTCGTGATTGTTCTGGCCGGAAAGAATCAAGACGCGGATGGCACCCTTGCGGAACAAGGGAACTCGGTTCGCAACCGAAGTTTGGGACACCAGGGACCGAGTCGCGGTAACCAAAACCAAGAGCAGAATAGTTGTTTTCAGATGGACTCCTGCTTGCACTGAAGCGGGTGCAACACCGATTGACGGCACTTAGAACAACTGCAGCATCGTGTTTCGCTACTGCTCCGGCAGGGTGAAGGCAAACAGCTTCGCACCCGCGGCGACCAGCAAGTATTGCCGACTTTCTAGTTCGTACGTGATCGGCCCGTTGTACATGATCTCGTTAAGGCTCACATGCCAGAGCGCACGGCCTGAGGTGGCGTCGAGCGCCAAGGCATTCCCCGCACCATCGCCTCCAAAAACCAATCCGCCCGCGGTGGTCAGGAGACCGGAAACGCCCCCGACTCCCGTGGGGTAATCCCAGGCGATTTTCCCGGTCTTGCACTCGATCGCCTCGATCGACGACGGCCCGTTCCAGACAGCCTTGTCTATTCCGCCCCACGCCTCCGGTTTGGCACTGGAGTCCGTTAGATAAAACACCGCCGCCGAACGGGTCACCCTGACGTACAAGTACCCGGTGTCAGGACTCAGGCTCGGCGGAAACCAATTCGTAGCTCCCGCCTCTGAAGGAATCACCAGCGCTCCAGCCGGTTTGGGATCCTTATTTCTGTCGGGAATGGGACGTCCCTGCGCATCGAGGCCATTTGCCCAATTGGTGGGAGCAAAGGGAGCCGTGAGGATGTGCTCTCCATTGGACCGATCCAATACGAAAACATAACCGTTCCGATTTGCCTGGACGACCAACTTTCGCGCCTGCCCATTGATCTCCAAGTCGAAAAGCACCGGGGTTTCGGCGGAATCCCAATCGTGAACGTCATGCGGGGTAGTCTGGTAGAACCAGGCCATTTTTCCAGTATCGGGATTCAACGCAACAATGGAATTCGTCCATAGGTTTTCGCCTTCCCGGCCCTGCCCGGCCATGACCGGCTGAGGATTGGCGGTGCCGAAATAGTACAGGTTCAACTCAGGATCGTAGGTCCCCGGTATCCAAATAGCCCCGCCGCCATGTTCGCGCGCTTCTTTGTTCGGCCACGTCTCCGAGCCAGGCTTTCCTGCGTCTGGCGTTGAATACCAGCGCCACTGTAGCTTTCCGGTGTCCGGATCGTAGGCGTCGAGGTAGCCGCGGTTATCTGTCGATTCGATACTCGGGCTGACCAGGATATGATTTCCGATGACCATCGGAGCTACAGTCGAGAAATAGTCGAGCTTAAGGTCGGCGATTTCTACTCGCCATCGTTCTTCGCCGCTCGTTGCATCGAGTGATATCAGGTAATCATCCGGCGTGACCAGGAAGAGCCATTTCCCATACATCGCCATGCCGCGATTCCCGATGTGCGTGCCACCGCGAGTCTTCGTCTGCCACTGCCAGAGCATGCGGCCAGTACGCGCATCAATGGCCCAGGCGTGGTCCAGACCAGAAAAGTACACCACGCCGCCAACCATGAGGGGCGTCGCCTTAATCGGTGTGGTTCGGGAATCGTATGACCAGGCCAGTGTCAGGTTTTTTACGTTCGCGCCATTAATCTGTGACAGTTTGCTAAAGCGTCGTCCGGAATAGTCCCCGTTGTAGGTGGGCCAGGAAGATGCCAGCGGCTTCGAGATGCCCTTCGGGTCCAGGCCTTGGCCGACCAGCAACCCGGGAAGCAAGACGGCAATCGTGACCAGCATCCAGACCTTCACTTTAGGCTCCCCAGATAGGTTGTAACGTTGTGTATGTCCCCGTCGGTAAGCTGATTCACGAGCTTGCGGTGCGCGTCGAGGGGATCTTTTACCAGTATTCGGATTTCCGAGGTCAAGGCGAAGCTGTGATAATCGCCTTGCGTGTCATACAGTGATACGTTGAACCCATCGAGATGCTCCAACCGGCCTGAATACTCCCGCCCGTTGGCCAGGGTCACGCTCACTTCGACCGCAGGCGTTTGCGTCTTGCCACCCAATCGCTTGGGTTCCGGATTGATCCAGCGTTGTTGCAAGCCATCCTCCGGATACCTCGTGGCGATACCAGCAAGATCGCCACTGGCAGAATGGCAGTTGGCGCAATGTGCCTCGAAGTAGCTCTTCCCGGCTTCGGCACTGCCTACAGCCACGTTTGCGACTCTGTAGGTAAAGCGAAGGCGGGCATCGCGGTTTCGTTGATGAAGAAATGCAACTACATCCGAAATTTGCGCGTTCGTCAAGCTGAACTTAGGCATGCCCTTGTCGACGGCAGCGCCGCGGATCACAGGGCCGATCAGGTTACCGTGCTCATCGTGATTCACTAACACAGACCGGACCAGGTCGGGACCGCTATTTCCCCCCGTGGCATCGGGTCCGTGACAGAATCCGCAGTTGGATTGAAACAAGAGCTTGCCTCGGGCTACGCTGGCAGGATTCAGGTTCGCTGGCAAATTTGGCCAAATCTGGCTGAAAACATCATCGGCAGGTTTTTGATCTTTGCCTGACACTCCGGAACCTCGAACGTCAGACCGTCCAGTGCCTTGGGCTATCGCCGGTGAGATAGCGATTGCCACCAAGAGCACCCCAAGGAAGAGACACTCTCGATTCAACATTGCTCGTGTCCTCCAGTCGGCTTTGACAGGTCGTTACTTCGCGCTTGCTGCCGGCGCCCGCTGCAGAATTGCCTTCAGATGCGACAGGCTATGCGCTGCCTGGTCTGAGGTACCACATTCGACGGATAGCACGCCACGGTATCTGCCTTCGCTGAGAATGGAAGCCACTCTTGTCCAGTCGATAACTCCTTCTCCGCAGGCGCAGCCAACTGGAGTACCCGTTACCTTGCCCTTCTTCTCTTGTGCTAGTCCCGTCGAAATGTCTTTCGCGTGCATATGAACCAACTTGGGAAGCACAGAGCGCAGCCCGTCGTACGGGTCCGCTCCGCCAAGGAAAGCATTGCCGGTGTCATAGTTCACCTTGAGCATCGGCGAATCCACCAGATTCGCAATTCGAAGCAAACCGTCGGTAGTCTTACTGATGCTCTGATGTGGCTCAATCCCCACATAAACCCCGTGCCGCTCCGCCACCTGCAAGACTTTTCTAAGAGTGTATTTCATTACCTCGAAGCATTCCTTATCGTCCAACCATTCCGGCCGGATACCTTCGTCAGTAGCCAGCACCTGTACCCCCATTGCTGCCGCAAAACGCGCGGCTCTCTCCAGGTACGGCACGCTTATCTCCGGCCGCATCAATGGGCAGTGTGCGGAAAGCGCAGAGGCCTGAACACCGTGCCGGTCCAGAATGTCCTTCATCTCCAGGGGGTCGTTGTCCATCGAAAAGGAATGAAAATAGCCAGCCTCACTCAATAACTCACGACCGTTGTGCACCATGGGTTCAACCCACTGGAATCCCAATTCTGCGGCACGTTCCACTCCTGCTTCAAATGATTTGTCCTCGGAGCGAATGAATTCCATGTTTACGCCGATCTCGATTTCCAATCTCACCTCCGAACACTTTGTTTTTCGATTTGAAGCGCTGCATCCTGCATGCTCACCACCAACCGGCTTCACGCTCGCCCCCAGGAAGAGGGTCACAGTCTGTGACGCCCAGCGGAGTCACGTTTCGAGAGAAAACCATCTCTAGGTTATATGTGTAGGACGTTCTGAAAGGGTTGTCGTTCAGATTTCTTCACCCGCTGAAAGTTGAATGAACATTAGCAGGTTCCCGCAACAAAGAAGCGCTGGGGCAAGGCTACAAGCGGGCAGGGCGTAGGTTGCATTGAACCGTTTGAGAACTGGCAACTACCAATGTTGCCAGTGCCCTACACCCAATATTGACAAGGCCGAGCTCTCGTGCCAGAGTTTTCGTTGTATATCGAAACTAACAGAACTTGAACATCGCATGCAGCCCCGTCATGCTGGCTCCGTTCCCGTTTTCAGAGAGCATGGGGCTACTTACCGGGCCGACGCCTGTCGTCCGCTCGTCGAAGCCGTCAAAGCCGAGAAGGTGAAACTTGAAGCTCTCGCACGCGGGCACTATCCGGGTCGCAGGCTGCTCTCCAATTCCCTCCCTGGCGTCAAGACCCTCGGCTCATGGGATGCCGTTGTCGACCAGCCATGGGGCCTCCCCTGGCACCGCAATGAGGGGGTAGAGATTGGCTTCCTCGAAACCGGAATTCTGGACTTCGCGGTTGATGATCGTGAGTACATCCTTCGCCCGGATGACCTGTCGGTTACGCGGCCCTGGCAGTCACACAGGATCGGCAGGCCAAACATGGGCCCCAACCATCTGCACTGGCTCATCATCGACGTAGGTGTCAGGCGCCCGAACCAGGAGTGGAAATGGCCACATTGGCTTCTGCTGAGGGCGGCGGAACTGGCGGAGCTTACCGAGAAGCTGCGCCACAACGAAGATCCCGTGTGGCAAACCTCCGCCGATGTCCGCCACTGCTTTCAATCAATGGCTCGCGCCATCGAACACGACCGGCAAGGAAGTCATGTCTCGCGCATGGCCGTCAAGATCAACGAATTGCTGCTACTCATATTGGATCTGCTTCGCAGCCAGCACATTCGTCTTGATCCTTTTCTCGCCGGTTCGCGCCGCACGGTTCAGTTGTTCCTGGATGACTTGGTCGCTCATCAGGACAATCTGGCCTTCGCGTGGACGGTTGAACTGATGGCCGCGGACTGCGGGTTGAAGAGCACACAGTTTGTGTACTACGTTCGCCAGTTGACGAATATGGCGCCCATGCACTACTTGAATCATCGCAGGCTTGATCTTGCGGCAAAACTGCTGCGAGAGGCTCCTTCCATGAGCGTTACCGAGGTTGCTTTCGCTTGCGGTTTCTCCTCCAGTCAGTATTTTGCAACACTGTTCAGGCGGCGATTCAAAGCGAGCCCAAAAGAGTTCAGTTACGCAAAGATTGACGCAAGCTGAATGATCCGTTGACACGCTTTCGGCTATCCGCAAGCCGAACCAAAGGTCACCGCTTTGCGCGTTCCAGTTCACTCCGGCACCGCCAGTGGCGGTTTCAAGCCGGGCACGCGTTGGCGGCGCCACGAATGGAACACCGAGAAATGCCAGTTCATTTGGTCTCGGTCTCCCCCCGAAATGGGCCCCTTCAAGCGTGCTGGTTTGCAGTTTGACGACTGGCGAAGTTTCGCTGGACGATGCCGCGCAGCACTGAGCCAAATTCAAATCGCAGAAGCGCTGCAACCGACCAGCGGACGATGCCGTGCATGGCACAACTCTGAGAGGCAGTCTCACTTTTAAGATTTTCTTCGTGAATATTTACCCTGGAACACTGTCTTCCAGGTTGTGCCATTGTCGGCTGACTACTCCCATCGTTGCAGTCCGCCATGGGTATGAATCGCGCCCCGGAACGACCGGCCATGCCCGGTTGGCACGTTGCGCTTCGCGCCGCTCCATCCCATCTAGTGCTTAAGCTTCGATGGCTTTCGGGTCGCCGCACCCATGTAAGTCAATAAAAAACACCATTCTCCTGACCTCGCAATAGTTTGTTGACTCCTAATCGTTCTCACTGCTCCGTTTGTGCTTGCTTTCCGCCAAAAGTACACGATGGAATCCCAGACTGCGCCGCCGAATCTGCTTGGTGACGTATCGATACAACAAGTTGCGCGTCGATTCAGAGGGCCACTGAAATGCACCGGTTGAATAGAGTGAGCATCCTTCTCCTCTTTCAGGTCTTCTGAACTAAGTCAGCCCATCTGAAGTTTTCTTTTCTTAGCTACCCTCGACCCTAGGAGGTTGCCTATGTTTGCACGCAATGTTTCGATTCATCTGAAATCCAATATGCTGTCCGATTACACCCGAACTTTTGAGAAGGAGGTCCTTCCTTTACTTCGTAAGCAGAATGGTTTTAAGGACGAAATCACTTTCGCTGGTCCCGGTGGAGTTGATGTGACTGCCATCAGTTTGTGGAATAACAAAGCTGATGCCGATGCTTACAATAACAATACTTATCCGCAAGTGTTGAAGACAATGGCAAGATTTATCGAAGGGACGCCCAAGGTTCAGACTTCGGACGTTGTCAACTCGACCTTTCACAAGAGCGCCGAACTTGTAACGGCGTAGAACTGGAAGCTTTTTATTAGGAAGCCCTCTCAGATTGCGGTGTCCAAGACCACGATCTGAGACTGTCCTTTTGTACTTTGATCTCCGTGAGTGCTAGACTCTAGGAGTCGTTTTACACATCCCTCCGCCGTGCCCCTTTTCTGGGCGCCGGTCTCTTGTGCAATCTGATAATCGCATAGGAGGGCGCTCTATTGCTGCTCACCAGCACGCAGGTCATCTCCAGGTCAAAACATGAAGAAGAAGACTCTGCCTTGTTGCAAGGCAAGATGGAGGAACTGAATAAAAATATTGTGCGCCTGATCTCGGAGACCGAGAGATTAATCCAAGAATCGAAACAGCTATCGGAACGGATCAAGTCTTTTCGCAGAAAGGAACGAACGACCGCGGGGGCCGCCGCGTAGGGCTCGGTCGAGATTGGAAAAGAGTGCCGGCCGCCGTCAGTGCAATTGCGCATGTGCCATAGGCAGAAGAGATGCCTAAAGCGATTGATGAGAGATGGCCGGGGAGAGGAGAAAGCCGGCTTGAGTCTTCCATGGAGCGCTGGGTTACGCGCCGCGAGCAGTCAGGAAAATTCCTGGAGTGGCATACACGCCAAGGGTCATCTGTTCGTATTCCGGCTGGTTCGGCCGCCATCGCCATCCGCTCGGCCACAGAACATCATCAAGGGTAGACAGCAAACCAGAAGATCAATCCGACTACTACCAAAACAATTTTCAGCGCCGGTTCTCGATTCATGGTGTCCTCCTGTCAGAATGACTATGCAAATACTGTCCGTGCCTGCTTCCCAAGTCCCTCGAGGGACTAAAACAGAATGGAAGGCAAGTACGCGCCAGCAGGATCGTTGTAAAGCCCCGTCGTCATTAACGTCATTGGCTGAACCACACGAAGCCCGCTCTCAAGGCACCAGCGGAACAGTCCCGCGTTGCGAGTAGGCACTAGGATTCCCGGACCCTGAAAATCCGTGGCTGCGGCAATCAGTGCCTGCAAGTCGCGATTACTCTCGCCAACCGCATGACCGGAAAAGGCGACGGACGATGCGTAAGCTTTGATTCGCCCCTCCAATTCGGCGACCATCGCAGTTCCTTGCTGAATCGCGTCATTGAGTTCGCCTCCACGATCGTGCCCGTGGACTCGCACACAAAGGTCGTTGCAGGTGGCGAGGTCGCTCGCTTCCGCAACGCGGACGCGATAGCCGAGCGGCGTCTTCTGAATCGCTGTACCCTGCATGCAGGCAAGTGGTTCGCGCACCGCGAAGCCCAGCTTCGCATAGAGTGAGAGCGACCGATTGTGGTATGCCGCCTGCACCAGACGGACTCCTGCGAACTTCCTCTCTGCCGCACGTGCCATCACGGCTTGCATGAGTTGGCGTCCCACGCTGCGGTTTTGTGTGCCAGGGTCAATCGTAATGGGTCCTACACCAGCAATGGGTGTTCTCTCATCCAAGCAGTTGCAACCGATGATTTTTTCGTCCTGTTCCGCCACCACGCAGAAGAACGATGGGTGCGAAAACATCATCGAGAGCACCTGGATCGCATGTTCGGGGGTGGGAAAGTCGGGAGGAAAGTTGTACTTGTTGGCAAGCGTTGCGAAAGCCTCGAAGCCGATCCTTCCACATACTGCGGCGTCGTCTGGACTGCCGCGACGAATAACGACCGCTTGATTTTCGCCGATCAGTGATTGCGGCTGCGCGGCCATGATGATTGCCTCCTCAGACACCTTGTGGTCGAAAATAAAAGTATGACCGAAAGACCCTGGCGGTTGAACCTGCCGACGCGGCGAGGTCGCGTGCCTCGGAAGAAGTTTGCGTCGTGCGCACCAGCATCCTGCTGCCGTCCTTCATTTCAAAAACCGTGCCATTCATCGGCGGATCGCCATCGAACAATACGATTATAAAG